>DASQWP010000001.1:0-5801 GCA_035640195.1 Gaiellaceae bacterium
ACGTCGGCCCGCGGGGCCTCGGCGCGGAGGAACGCGGCGACGTCCTCGATCTCGTCTCCGAGCGCGGCGGTCAGGCGCACGGTGACGCCGAGCGCGGCGAGCCGCCGCGCGAGCCAGGACGCGTTCGTGTTCTCGACGTCGCCCGAGACGATCTCGTTGCCTACCGTGAGAACGACGGCGGTCGTCACGGCGGCCAGTATAGGTCGACCTCTTGGGCGCTCAGGCCCAGACGATCTCAATACGCGACCGCCGCTCGTACCGTTCCAGCACGCGCCGGAGCTCAGGCCCGCCCGCCAGCGCGAGCGCCACGTTGCCGATCGCATGCGCGAGGTCGAACGGCAGCCCGCGGCTCATCTGCACGGAGAAGGCCTGCCACGTGTGCGGGAAGAAGCTGTACCACTCCCAGACGTCCATGAGGGCGCTGAAGCCCAGCCCGAGGAGGAAGCACGCCGCCGCGAAGGGAAGGCGGCCGCGCAGGAGCGGGGCCGCCACGCCGCCGAGAAGGCCGCAGGCTCCCCAGGCGAGCATCTGTCAGGGCGTCCAGATGCCCTGACCGAGGAAGAAGTTGGAGGCGAGCGCGGCGAGCGCGCCGACGGCGAAGCCGCGGCGCGGTCCGAGCGCCACGCCGGCCGCGGCGACGATGACCGTGACCGGCTGAACGCCCGGCACGGGCGCGAAGAGGACCCGCCCGGCGGCCGCGACGCCCGCGAGCGTGGCGACGAGCGCGAGATCCTTCGCCGACGCCGCGCCGCTCTCGAGCCAGGCGAAGCCGACGACCAGTGCGGCGAAAGCGGCCAGGAGCACGGCCATCCCTCCCCGGTCAGGGTCGAGCGCGGCCCAGGCGGAGGCGGCGAGCATCGCAGTCCCGGCCAGCACGCAGACCGTCGTCGTCCTGTTCGTCAGCACGGAAGCGCCACGCGCCGGTCGGCGGGAAAGGAGCGGTCGTGCGTGGCGACGAGAGCGCTGCGGCCTTCCGCCGCGTAGGCGAAGAGCCAGGCCGCGATCGCCTTCTTGCGCTCGGGGTCGATGCCGCGCGTCGGCTCATCGAGGACGAGCAGGCCGGGCTCCGCGACCGCGACGGCCGCGAGCCCGAGGCGCTCCCGCTCGCCGCTCGAGAGGTCGCGCGGATGACGCTCGGCGAGGGCGCCCAGACCGACGAGCTCGAGCGCGGCACCCGCTCGCTTCCGGTCGCGGACGGCGAGGGCGACTTCGTCCACTACGCGCTCACGGACGAGATATCGCCCTGGATCCTGGGAGAGGTAGCCTGCGGAGCCGCGCAGCTCGACCTTCCCCGCGTCCGGCCGCAGGAGCCCGGCGGCAACCTTGGCGAGAGTCGTCTTGCCGGAGCCGTTCGGCCCTTCGAGGACGACCACCTCGCCGCGCCGCACCTCGAGGTCGACGCCGGCGAGGACCGGGATCCCGCGCCGGTAGGAGAAGTCCACGTCCGCGACCCGGCACAGAAGCTCGCCGCCCGTCCGCCCATCTCCGTTCGCGGGCGCCCCCGGCGGAAGGTAGTCGGGCCGCTGGTCGGCCAGCCAGGCGAGCGCCTGCGCGCGAGGGGCATCGAGGAGCAATCGGCCCCGCTCGAGGAAGAGCACGCGGTCGGCGAGGGCGAGCGCGCGCCCCGTCCTGTGCTCGGCGAGGAGCACAGCCGAGCCCGAGCCTCGGATCCGAGCGAGGAACTCCTCCGCTGCCTCGGGGTCGAGCTGCGACGTGGGCTCGTCCAGCAGGAGGAGGTCGGGCTCGAGCGCGAGCGCAGAGGCGAGGCACACCCGCTGGAGCTCGCCTCCCGAGAGCTCCGCGGTGCGCCGGGAGGCCAGCCGCCCGGCGCCGACGGCGGCGAGAGCGGCATGTGCCCGTGGCCAGATCTCAGCAGAAGGCGCGCCGAGATTCTCGAGCCCGAATGCGACCTCGTTCTCGGCGCGGCCCATCACGATCTGGTCCTCGGGATCCTGGAACACGGTCGCCACCGTCCCGGCGAGCGTCGCGGGCCGTGCCCGGCGGGTGTCAATGCCGCCGACCTCGACGCGGCCCTCGAAGCGTCCTCCGTGGAAGTGAGGCACGAGGCCAGCCAGCGCGCGGATGAGGGTCGACTTTCCCGATCCGGACGGGCCCAGGAGGGCGACGACCTCGCCGGGCTCGAGCTCCAGCGAGACGTCCGCCACGGCCGGACGCTCCGCGCCGGGGTAGGTGAAGGTGAGCCGCTCGATCCGAGCTAGAGCCACAACGCTCCCGCGACGACGAGGACGATGCCCGAGATGAGGGCGAGACGGTCCCAGGTGGTCCGCGGAGCCGCCGGCGCGCGGGTATGGCCGGGGTGACCGAACCCGCGCGCCTCCATCGCCTCCGCGAGGCTTCCCGCGCGCTCGAGCGAGCCCGCCACCAGCGGAGGCACGAGGCGCGCGTGCCCGCGCAGGCCGCTGACAGGCACGCCGCGACCGCGAACGGCTTCGGCCAGCCCGGCGCCGTCCCGCTCGAGAGACGGTACGAGCCGGGTGGCCAGCGCGACGGCGAGCGCGGAGCGGCGGGCGAAGCCGGCCGCCGCGACCAGCCGATCGTGGTCGACGAGCAGCGCGTACGCGGTGAAGGCGAGCGCGACGGCGGTCAGACGAAGGCTGTTCAGCGCGGCGATCCGAAGCTCCTCCTCGGTGACGTCGAGCTTGCCGAGCACCGGGACTGTGGGGCCCGACCAGAGGACCTGGTAGCCGACGGTCGCCAGGAAGGGCGAGAGAACGAGGACGCCGAGGCCCGAGCTCAGCGCGCCGAAGAGATAGGGCGCGCGCCGCCCGGCCGGAGCGCGCAGGCAGAGGACGAGGAGCAGGGCGGCGAGGACGGCGACGGCGACGAGACGCTCCGCCAGGAGCGCAGTCGCCGCCGTCGCCGCGAGGAGCGCGGCGGCAGGAGCAGCCGCGAGCCTCATGCTCCTACTGGCGCGCCTCGGCGGGCACGCGGCAGGTCTCGTCCCAGTCGTGGAGATCCCACCATTCGACGTCCCCGGCCTGGAGCGTGATCTCGGCGGCGCCGGTCTCCGCCATCTCGCCGTTCACGTAGACGAGCCAGGCGAGCTGCTGCTCCTCGTCCTGCTCGACGCCTTCGACGGCGGTCACGAACCTGCCGCCCGAGTCGGTCTCGATGTCGGCGACGCGGTCGAGCGCCTGGAGCGCCGTCTGGCCCGCCGGCACGTCCGTGCGCTCGACGACGACCTCCTGGCCGCAGTCGCGGGTCACGAGCACGGCCGCCTGCTCCTCCGCCGGCGCAGCGGCCTCGCCGCCGTTGCCGGAGTCGCCTCCACATGCCGCGAGCGCGAGCAGGAGCGCCAAGAGGGCCACGAGGGCCCAACGAGAGGGATGCAACACGTTTCCTCCTTCCGCGAGGGGAACGGGTCTGGAGGCGGGCGGCAGGTCTTCTGACTCGGGGCTCCCCCCTCCGCCGCCTTCCCGGCCTGCCGGCCAGTGGCGTCTCGGCGGAGGAGCGTCTCCCCTTACAGCGGCGGGACCGTGCCGGACTTGCACCGGCTTCCCTTTTCCGCTCGCCTTCTGTGTGAGGAGGAGAATACTCCTTCGTTAGCCTCTTCGGCCATGGTCGCGGCGCGGCTCAACCTCTGGCTGCCTGTCGTCTTCTGGGCGGGGCTCATCTTCGCGCTCTCTTCCGTGCCGGGCCTCTCGACAGACCTCGGCGTCTGGGACACGGTCCTGCGCAAGTGCGCGCACGTGGTCGAGTACGCGATCCTCGGCCTGCTCCTGCAGCGGGCCTTCGACCGGGAGCCGCTCTCGATGCTGATCGGCTCGGCCTACGCCGTCACGGACGAGCTGCACCAGGCGTTCGTCAGCGGCCGCCACGGGTCGCCGCTCGACTGGCTGATCGACACGGTCGGAGTCGTCCTCGGCGTGCTCCTCTTCGCCCGGTTCGTGCGGTGACCGCAGTCGCCGTCGACCTCGACGGAGCCCTCGGCGACACGCGGCCGCTCTGGCGCGGTTTCCTGGAGGAGGCGGCGCGCCGCTTCGCCTCGATCGCGCCTCTCGACGTCGAGGCCCTCCCGGCCGACCGGGCCGCCGCCGCCGAGGAGCTCGACCGTTGGGCGGCCGGCGGAGTGGGCGACTGGCGAGCGGCACTCGAGCGGTTCGCCGAGGACCGCGCTCCGGTATACCTGCGCCCGAGCGCCGAGGCGAGCTCCGCGCTGCGGGCCCTCCAGGCCGCGGGAACGCCTGTTGGAGTCTTCACGGACGCCCCGGAGGAGCTCGCCCGGGTCGCTCTGGCCCAGCTGGGAGCAGCCCGGCGCGTGGAGGCGCTCGAGGCGGGCGCCGGGGCCCGCGAACGTCTGCTCGCCCGCCTGGGCGGTAACGCAGCAGTCGCGTCCACGCGAGAGGATCTGGCTAAGATCGGGGCTGGTGCCCAGCGAGGGTAAGCATCTCGACGACCGGCAGCTCGACGCGATCCTCGAGCGGCTCGACCGCCTGTGCGACGAGGTGCACTCGCTCAACCGCCGGCTCGACTCGCACGAGCAGCTCCTGCGAATCGCGCACGAGCTCACGAACCTGAACGAGTCGCTGCAGACGCTCGCCTACGCGGCGCTGGGCCGGCAGGCCCCGCAGGTGCGCCGCCGCCGCTCGGCCTAGCCGCGCGCTACCCGTGGATGGCGACGATGAGGGGGATGATCAGGATCGCCACGATGTTCGTGATCTTGATCATCGGGTTGATCGCCGGGCCGGCTGTGTCCTTGTAGGGATCGCCAACCGTGTCCCCGGTGACGGCAGCGGCGTGCGCCTCCGAGCCCTTGCCGCCGTGGGCGCCGTCCTCGATCAGCTTCTTCGCGTTGTCCCAGGCGCCTCCGCCGGAGGTCATGGCGATGGCGAGAAAGATGCCCGTGACGATCGTCCCGATCAGGAGGCCGCCGAGCATCTCCGGCTGGATGATCCCGACGATGATCGGGAAGAGCACCGGGATCGTGCTCGGGAGCATCATCTTCTTGATCGCCTCGGCGGTGACGATGTTCACGGTGCGCCCGTACTCGGGCCGGCCGGTGCCCTCCATGATCCCGGGGATCTCGCGGAACTGGCGCCGCACCTCCTGGACCACCTGCCCGCCGACCCGGCCGACGGCCTGCATGGCGAGCGAAGCGAAGAGGAAGGGCATGAGCCCGCCCACGAAGAGACCGGCGATCACCCAGGCATCGCTGAGCTCGAAGGAGACCTGGAGACCCTCCTGGCCGAGCTCCGACGTGAAGCCGTCGAAGAGGATGAGCGCGGCGAGGCCGGCGGAGCCGATCGCGTACCCCTTGGTGACTGCCTTCGTCGTGTTCCCGACCGCGTCGAGCGGGTCGGTCACGCCGCGGACGGACTCGTCCAGGTCCGCCATCTCGGCGATCCCGCCGGCGTTGTCGGTCACGGGGCCGTAGGCGTCGAGCGCGACGATCATCCCCGTCATGGCGAGCTGGGCCATGACGGCGACGCCGATCCCGTAGAGGCCGGCGATCTGCTCTGCGCCCACGATGGCCGCCGCGATCACGATCACCGGCAGGGCCGTCGCCTGCATGCCCACGGCGAGGCCCTCGATGATGTTCGTGGCGTGGCCGGTGATGGAGGAGCGCGAGATCGCCTTCACCGGGCCCCACCGCGTCCCCGTGTAGAACTCGGTGATCGCCACGAGCAGGAACGTGACGGCCAGGCCGATGAGCGCGCAGCCGTAGAGATCCCAGTACGCGAAGCGGTCGCTGTCGAACGCGAGGGTCACGGGTACGAAGCCGAGCGCCGAGAGGCCCGTCGCGACGAGCACCGCCTTGTAGAGCGCGTTCATGATGGAGC
>DASQWP010000002.1:0-6931 GCA_035640195.1 Gaiellaceae bacterium
CGCTTCGCCTCTCCGTCGACCTCGCCGACGGCGAACGTGTAGGCCGAGTCGGCCACGAAGCCCTCGAGCGTGACGCCGACGTCGACGGATAGCAGGTCGGCCTCGTCCAGCCGGTACGTGCCGGGGATCCCGTGGACGACCATCGAGTTAGGGGAGACGCAGATGGAGGCGGGGAACCCCCGGTATCCCTTGAAGGTGGGGACTCCGCCCTGCGAGCGGATGTAGTCCTCGGCGACGTCGTCGAGCTCCTTCGTGGTCACGCCCGGCTCCATCCGCTCGCCGAGGCGGCGCAGCGTCTCGGCGACGACGCGGCCGGCGCGTGCCATCGCCTCGATCTCGGCCTTCGACTTGCGGATGATCACCGCGCGGAGGCCGTTTCGAGCACCTGCTGCACCTCGGCGAAGACCTCGGCCACGCTGCGGTCGGCGTGGATGCCGACGAGGATGCCTTTGTTCCGGTAGTAGCCCACGAGCGGCTCCGCGTTGTCGTGATAGACGTCCAGCCGGTGCTGGATCGTGTCGCGCGTGTCGTCGCTCCGCGCCTCCTGCGTCGCCCGGCCGAGCAGGCGCTCCGCTGCCATCGCGTCTGAGACGTGGAAGTCGAGGACGACCGAGAGCTCGTCGCGGTCGAGCTCCTCGAGCAGCCTGTCCAGCGCCTCCGCCTGGGCGAGGGTGCGCGGGAAGCCGTCGAGGACGAAGCCCTCCATGGTGTCCTCCTGCCCCAGGCGGGCGCGGACCACTTCGATCGTCAGCTCGTCCGGAACGAGATCGCCCGCGTCGAGAATCGTCCGTACTCGGCGGCCGAGATCGCTCTCGGCCGCCACCTCCGCACGGAACATCTCCCCCGTGTTGATGTGCGGGATGCCCGCTTCGGCGGAGATCAGCTTGCCCTGAGTGCCCTTGCCCGCCCCGGGCGGCCCGAGGATGACGATGTCGAGCGCCAAGGGGCTACCTGAGGAAGCCTTCGTAGTGGCGCATCATCATCTGCGACTCCATCTGCCGCATCGTGTCGAGCGCCACGCCCACCACGATCAGGATCGACGTGCCGCCGAGCGCCGACGTGGTCGCCTGAGAGAAGCCGCCGTAGAGGATGAAGAGCGTCGGCAGCGTCGCCACGAGCGCCAGGTAGAGCGAGCCCGGCAGCGTCAGCCGCGTCAGCACGCGGTCGAGGTACTGGGCCGTGGGCGGGCCGGGCCGGATCCCGGGCACGTAGCCGCCGTGCTTGCGCAGGTTGTCCGCCTGGTCGATCGGATTGAACTGCACCGCCGTGTAGAAGTACGTGAAGACCACGATCATGAAGCCCTGCAGGATCAGGTAGGGGATGGCCGTGGGCGAGAAGTGCTCGTTGATGAAGGTCTGCGTCTGGGGGAAGAACTGCGCGACCGTCGGCGGGAACGCCATGATCGCCGCCGCGAAGATGATCGGGATGACCCCGGCCATGTTCACGCGGAGCGGCATGTAGGTCGAGCCCCCCGAGGTCATCCGCCGGCCCACCATCCGCTTCGCGTACTGGATCGGGATGCGGCGCTGGCCCTCCTGGACGAAGACGACGGCGACGATGATGGCGAGGGCGATCAGCGGGAACATCAGGCGCTGGTAGGCGTCACCGGACCACCAGGCGCGGATGCCGCCCGGAAGGCCGACGAGGATCGAGGCGAAGATGAGCAGCGAGATCCCGTTGCCGATCCCGCGCTTCGTGATCAGCTCGCCCATCCACATGAGCAGCGTCGTCCCGGCGGCCAGCGAGATGAGGATGAGCACGAAGCGGCCCGGCGTGAGGGTCAGCGCGCCCTGGCGCTCGAAGAGGTACGAGTAGCCCGCGGCCTGCAACGCCGCGAGGATGACCGTCAGGTAGCGGGTGTACTGGTTGATCTTGGCGTAGCCGGACTCACCCTCCTTCTGGAGCTGCTCGAGCCGCGGGATCACCACGGTCATGAGCTGGAGGATGATCGAGGAAGTGATGTAGGGCATGATCCCGAGCGCGAAGAGCGCGAACTGGGAGAGCGCGCCGCCCGAGAAGATGTTCAGGAGGCCCAGGACCGTCCCGCCCTGGTCGGAGAAGTACGCCTCGATCTGGTCGGGATCGACGCCCGGGGTCGGGATCCAGCTCCCCAGCCGGTACAGGGCGAGGATCATCGCCGTGAAGAGCAGGCGGCGCCGGAGCTCCGGGACCCGCCACGCGTTTGTTAACCACGAAAGCACTATGTGCTTTCGTGGTTGGGGGTCTCGTCCGGCTCAGGCGCTTCCTCAGCCTCCGACTCGGGCTCGCTCTGCGGCTTGGCTACCCGCCGCTTCCGCCTCTCTTCGCGAGGCGGCCTGAGCGCCGTCGCCGTCCCGCCGGCCTTCTCGATCTTCTCGCGCGCCGAGGCGGAGAAGGCGTGCGCGGTGACGGAGAGCTTCTTCTTCAGGTCGCCCTGCCCGAGGATCTTCACGTCCGTACGCGTGTTCTTGATCACGCCCTTCTCGACGAGCGCCTCGAGGGTGACCTCGTCTCCGTCCTCGAACCGGAGCTCGAGGACGGTCAGGTTCACCGGGACGGTGGACGTGCGATGCGGGCCCATCGGCATCGCGTCCTTCGAGTGCGGGCCCCGCTGCTTGCCGAGACGCATGTAGATGGGCATCTGCCCGCCCTCGAAGCCGGCCCGCATCTTGTGCGAGCCCGCGCGGGACTTCTGGCCCTTCACGCCCCGGCCCGAGTACCGCCCCTTGCCGGAGCCCATGCCGCGGCCGACGCGCTTGCGGGCGCGCCGCTTCTGGGCGGGCGTCAGGCTGGAGAGGTTGAGCTCGTCTTCGGGGGGCATGGCTAGTCCTCCTCGACCTTCACGAGGTGGCGCACCTTCCTGAGCATACCGAGCGTCTCCGGAGTGTCCCGATGCTCGGCCGTCCGGCCGATCTTGCCCAGGCCGAGAGCCCGCAGGGTCCCGCGGTGCTTCTGCGTCTCGCCGATCTGGCTACGCACCTGCGTGATGCGGAGCGTGGCCACGCTCAGCGCGCCTCCGGGATCGAGCCGCCGGTCTCCTCGACGTTGACGAGCTTCGCGGCGGCGTCTGCGTCAGCCGCTTCGGGGGCCTCCTTCCCGCCCGCGTCCTTGCGCGGGAAGAGGATCTCCTCCACGGTCTTGCCCCGGATCCGAGCGACCTCCTCGGGGCGCCGGAGCTGCCGCAGGCCGTTGACCGTGGCCTTCAGGAGGTTGACGGGGTTCGGGTTGCCGAGGCTCTTGGCGAGGATGTCGCGGATGCCCGCGAGCTCGAGGACGGCGCGCACGCCGCCGCCGGCGATGACGCCCGTACCCTCGCTGGCGGGGCGCAGGAGGACGCGGGCGGCGTCCGCCCGACCCAGCACGGCGTGCGTAATCGTCTGGCCGTGCTTCGGCACCTGGAAGATGTTCTTCTTCGCGTCGTCGACCGCCTTCGAGATCGCCAGCGGGACCTCGCGCGCCTTGCCGTAGCCGACGCCCACGCGGTCGACCTCGTCGCCGATGACGACGAGCGCCGTGAACGAGAATCGCCGGCCGCCCTTCACGACCTTGGCGACGCGGTTGATCTCGACGACGCGCTCCTTCAGCTCGCGCCCGTCGACGTCCTGTGTGCGTTCGCGCTCCCTAGCGCTCAAAACCTCAGCCCTCCCTCGCGTGCTCCGTCGGCGAGCGCCTTCACGCGCCCGTGGTAGAGGTAGCCGCCCCGGTCGAAGACCACGGTCTCGATGCCGGCCTTCTTCGCGTTGGCGGCGAGCAGCTTGCCGACCTCGCCGGCCTGCTCGGTCTTCGTCCCCTTGAAGCTCTTCTTCAGATCCAGGTGGTTGGCGGCCGCCAGCGTCTTGTGCTCCAGGTCGTCCACGAGCTGGGCCTCGATGCCGCGGTTCGAGCGGAAGACGACGAGGCGCGGGCGCTCGGCGCTGCCTTCGATGCGCCGGCGCACCCGCCGGTGGCGGCGCTCGCGCGCTTGTCTGACGGTGAGAGTCGGCACTAGGCCCTCTTCCCGATCTTGCGGCGGACGTACTCGCCCTGGTAGCGGATGCCCTTGCCCTTGTACGGCTCCGGCGGGCGGACTGCGCGCACCTCGGCCGCCACCTGGCCTACGCGCTGCTTGTCGATGCCCTTGACGACCACCTGGTTCGGAGCAGGCACCTCGAACGTGATTCCCTCCGGCGGCTTCTTCACGACCGAGTGCGAGTAGCCGACGTTGAGCTCCAGATCGGTGCCCCGCAGGGCCGCGCGGTAGCCGACACCCTGGATCTCGAGCGCCTTCTCGAATCCCTTCGTGACGCCCTCGACCATGTTGGCGACGAGCGTCCGGGTGAGGCCGTGCAGCGCCCGGTCCTCGCCGCGCTCGGTCGGGCGGGTGACCACGATCTCGCCGTCCTTCTGCTCCACGGCCATGCGCCGGGGCACCTGCTGGGACAGCTCGCCCAGGGGCCCGTTGACCATCACGCGACCAGGCGAGAGCGAGATGCTCACGCCGGAAGGGACCTCGATTGGCTTGTTTCCGATTCGGGACATTCAGCTACCAGACAAAACAGACGACTTCGCCGCCCACGCCGAGCTCCTGGGCCGTGCGGCTCGTGACGAGCCCCTTCGACGTGGACATGATGGCCGTGCCCATTCCGCCGAGGACGCGCGGAAGGCGGTCCTTGCGGGCATAGACGCGGCGCCCGGGCTTCGACACGCGACGCAGGTCGGTGATGATCCGCTCGCGGTTCTTCCCGAACTTGAGCTCGACGACCAGGGTATCGAAGGACTCCCCCTTCTCGACCCTGAAGTCCTTGATGTAGCCCTCGTCTCTGAGTACGCGCGCGATTTCGACCTTGAGGCCGGAGGCGGGCATGGTCGCGGTCTCGTGAAGCGCCCGGTTCGAGTTCCGGATCCGCGTGAGCATGTCGGCGACTGGATCGGTCAGCATCGTCCCTCCACCTACCAGCTCGACTTGGTCATGCCCGGGATGAAGCCGTCGTGCGCGAGCTCGCGCAGGCAGATCCGGCAGAGTCCGAACTTGCGGTAGACCGCGCGCGGGCGCCCGCACCGGTTGCACCGGGTGTACTGCCGCGTCTTGAACTTCTGCGGCCGGGCGGCCTTGGCGATCAGGCTCTTCTTCGCCATGTAGTCCTACTACCTCCTATGCCTCCGAGCGGAAGGGGAGGCCGAGCCCGCTCAAGAGAGCGAGCCCCTCCTCGTCCGTGTCCGCCGTCGTCGTGATCACGACGTCGAGGCCGCGAACGGTCTCGATGTCGTCGTAGTTGATCTCGGGAAAGATGATCTGCTCGCGGATGCCGATCGAGTAGTTCCCCCGCCCGTCGAAGCTCGCGGGCGAGAGGCCGCGGAAGTCGCGGATGCGCGGAAGGGCGATCGAGACGAGCCGGTCGAGGAACTCGTACATGCGGACGCCCCGGAGCGTCACCTTGGCCCCGATCGGCATGCCCTCTCGGATCTTGAAGCCGGCGATCGACCTCTTTGCGCGAGTGACCTGCGCGCGCTGGCCCGAGATCGTCGTCAGCTCCTCGACGGCCTTGTCCAGGGTGCGAGCGTTGGTCTTCGCCTCGCCCACGCCCATGTTGAGCGTGATCTTCTCGAGACGCGGAACCTTCATAACCGAGCTCAGGCCGAGGTCGTCCTTCAGGCCGGGGCGGAGCTCCCGCTCGTAGCGCTCCTTGAGGCGCGCGACGTAGGCGTTCTGCTGCTTCGTCTTGGTGGCCGCCATCAGCGGTCGAGCACCTCTCCGCAGTCGGCGCGCCTGCAGACGCGCATCTTCACCTGGCGTCCCTTCGACTCGCGCAGCTCGTAGCCGACCCGCGTCGCGCGGTTGCATGTGGGGCAGACCACCATGACGTTGGAGACGTCGAGCGGCGCGGAGATGTCGAAGACGCCGCCGGGCTGGATCTGCGTCTGACCCATGCGGCTCGAGTCCTTCATCGGGCGCGGGCGCCTGTGCTTCTTGACCACGTTCAGGTTCTCGACGATGACCCGCCGCTTCTGCGGGTCGGCCTCGATGATCCGGCCCTGCTTGCCGCGATCCTTGCCCGAGAGCACCTGGACGAGGTCGCCTTTCCTGATCTTCATGGTCTGAGCCATCTAGAGGACCTCCGGTGCCAGGCTGACGATCTTCATGAAGTTGCGCTCGCGCAGCTCGCGCGCGACGGGACCGAAGATGCGCGTCCCGCGCGGGTTGTTCTGCGCGTCGATGATCACGGCGGCGTTCTCGTCGAAGGCGATCGACGTCCCGTCGTGGCGCCCGAAGGGCTTCTTCGTGCGGACGACGACGGCCTTGACGACCTCCCCCTTCTTGATCGCGCCCTGCGGAGTTGCGGTTTTCACCGTGCCGACGATGATGTCGCCGACGCGGGCGTAGCGGCGGTTCGAGCCGCCGAGCACGCGGATGCAGAGGAGCGTGCGGGCTCCCGTGTTGTCGGCAACGCGCAAGCGCGACTCCTGCTGGATCACTTGGCCTCCTCCAGGACCTCGGCGAGGCGCCAGTTCTTGGTCTTCGAGAGCGGCCGCGTCTCGACGATGCGGACGACGTCGCCGGCCTTCGCCACGTTGGCCTCGTCGTGCGCATGGAACTTGTGCGAGCGGCGAACGATCTTCTTGTAGACCGGGTGCGGCTTCACGGTGTCGACCCTGACGACGATCGTCTTGTCCATCGCGGCCGAGACGACGGTGCCGCGGCGTTCCTTGCGCCGGCCGCGCTCGCGCTCGGGCTTGGGGAGCCGCGTGATCGGCTTGCGCTTCGAGGCCCGCTCGCGCTTCGGCTTCGGCCGCTGCCGTCGCTCCGAGCGAGGCACGCGCCTGCGCTTCGCGGGCGCCCGTGTTGTCGGCGACGCGAAGACGTGACTCCTGCTGGATCACTTGGCAGCCTCGACGATCTCCGCGAGCCGCCAGTTCTTCGTCTTCGAGAGCGGCCGCGTCTCGACGATGCGGACGACGTCGCCGGTCTTCGCCT
>DASQWP010000003.1:0-22987 GCA_035640195.1 Gaiellaceae bacterium
TGCGGCGACCTCTCGTCGATCCGGGCCCCGCGCGGCCGAGAGCTTCACGCCCGCTCGTGGCAGACGGAGGCGCCTCTGCGGATGCTCCTCAACAACCTCGACCGGGAGGTCGCCGAGCGTCCCGAGCAGCTCATCGTCTACGGCGGCTCCGGTAAGGCGGCGAGGAGCCACGACGCCCTGCGGGATCTCGTGCGCTCGCTCCTGACGCTTGCGGACGACGAGACGCTCCTCGTCCAGAGCGGCAAGCCGGTCGGCGTCTTCCGCACCCACTCCGGCGCGCCGCGTGTCCTCATCGCCAACGCGCTCCTCGTCCCGCGCTGGGCGACCTGGGAGGAGTTCCGCCGCCTGGAGGCGCTCGGCCTGACGATGTTCGGCCAGATGACCGCGGGGAGCTGGATCTACATCGGCACTCAGGGGATCCTCCAGGGCACGTA
Organism: Gaiellaceae bacterium; assembly: GCA_035640195.1. GTDB lineage: Bacteria > Actinomycetota > Thermoleophilia > Gaiellales > Gaiellaceae > DASQWP01. Next base: position 435 of record DASQWP010000003.1, read on the forward strand.
CCAGACCTTCGCGGCGGCGGGAGAGAAGCACTTCGGAGACGCGGACCTTTCCGGGCGCACGATCCTCACGGCCGGTCTGGGGGGCATGGGCGGCGCCCAACCGCTGGCGGCCACGATGTGCGGGGCGGCGATCCTCTGCGTCGAGGTCGACCCCTCCCGAATCGAGCGCCGGCTCGAAACCCGCTACCTCGACGAGGTCGCGGGGTCGCTGGAAGACGCTCTCGAGCGAGTCCGAGCCGCCGCGGCCGACCGCCGGCCGCTGTCGGTCGGCCTGCTCGGCAACGCAGCGGAGATCGTCCCGGAGCTCGCACGCCGCCGGGAGCAATTCGATCTCGTCACCGACCAGACGGCTGCTCACGATCCCCTGAACGGCTACGTCCCCGCGGGCCTCTCGGTCGAAGAGGCCGACGCTCTCCGCTCGTCCGCTCCGGACGAGTACCTGTCACGAGCGCGTGCCACCATCGCAACGCACGTGTCAGGACTGCTCGAGCTCGCCCGCCAAGGGAGTTACGTTTTCGACTACGGAAACAACCTGAGGGGGGAGGCCCACGAGGCAGGCGTAGACGAGGCGTTCACATATCCGGGATTCGTCCCGGCCTATATCCGGCCGCTCTTCTGCCGCGGCGTCGGGCCCTTCCGCTGGGCGGCGCTGTCGGGCGATCCGGAGGACATCGCAGCGATCGACGGGACGCTGCGCGACCTCTTCCCCGACGACCTCTTGCTCCAGCGCTGGCTCGAGCTGGCGCCCGAGCGCGTCGCCTTCCAGGGCTTGCCCGCCCGCATCTGCTGGCTCGGCTACGGGGACCGCGCCAGAGCGGGGCTTGCGATCAACGAGCTCGTGCGCAGCGGACGAGTGACAGCGCCCGTCGTGATCGGCCGCGACCACCTCGACTCGGGCTCGGTGGCCTCACCGTACCGCGAGACGGAGGCGATGCAGGACGGCTCCGACGCGATCGCCGACTGGCCGATCCTGAACGCGTTGCTGAACACGGCCGCCGGCGCGACGTGGGTAAGCGTCCATCACGGCGGGGGCGTCGGGATCGGCAACGCGCTCCACGCAGGCATGGTCGTCGTCGCCGACGGCACCGACGAGGCCGCCGAGCGGCTCGAGCGCGTGCTCACGACCGACCCGGGCCTCGGCGTGCTCCGACACGCCGACGCGGGCTACGACGAGGCGCTCGACGCCGCGCGCCAGCACGGCCTCGACGTCCCCGGCAGCACCGATTAGCGGCGAGGCGAGGTCGCGGAGTACGGTTCCGCGCGCGTGAGCGCGCTGCTCGTCCGCGACCTGGCGCAGGTCGTCTCCCCGGCAGGAGACCAGGCGCCCCTGCGCGGAACCGCGCTCCGGGAGCTCCGGGTCGTCGAGAACGGCTACGTCCTCTGCCGCGACGGTCGCGTCGTCGAGGTCGGAGCCATGAGCGAGCTCGGGACGATCGAGGGTGACGTCCGCGAGGTCGACGGCCGTGGGCGCGCGGCCGTCCCCGGGCTCGTCGATTGCCACACGCACGCATGCTTCGTCGGCGACCGCGCGGGCGAGTTCGAGCTCCGCGCCGGCGGAGCGGGTTACGAGGAGCTGCACGCCGCGGGCGGCGGCATCCTTTCGACCGTGCGCGCCACCCGCGCCGCGGGCGCGGAGGAGCTCAGAGCCGCTCTCCAGCGTCACCGGGGCTGGATGCGCGCGCATGGGACGACGACGTGGGAGGCGAAGTCCGGGTACGGGCTCGACCGCGACACGGAGCTGGCCCAGCTCCGCGCGGTCCGAGACGCGGGGGGGGTGCCGACGTGGCTCGGCGCTCACGCGGTTCCGCCCGAGTTCGAGGACGCGGACTCGTACCTGGACTTCGCGCTGGGCGAGGTGCTCCCCGAGGCGGCACGCCTCGCCGTGGCCGCCGACGTCTTCCTCGAGCGCGGCGCGTTCGACGCGGTGCAGGCGAGGCGCTATCTCGAAGCCTGCGCGGAGGCCGGCCTCGTCTTGCGTCTCCACGCCGACCAGTTCACGGAGGCGGGAGGGATCGGCCTCGCCGTCGAGCTCGGCGCCCGGAGCGTCGACCATCTGGAAGCGACCGGGCCGGGCGGGGTTCGGATCCTGGCTGCGAGCGACGTCGCCGCCGTGCTGCTTCCCGCGGCGGCCCTCTTTCTCGGGCGACCCATGCCCCCGGGGCGCGACCTCATCGACGCGGGCGCGATCGTGGCCCTGGCCACCGACTTCAACCCGGGCAGCGCCTTCTGCGAGAGCCTCCCCGTGGTCATGGGCCTCGCGTGCACGCAGATGGGGATGGCGCCCGCCGAGGCGCTCGCGGCCTGCACGGTCAACGCCGCCCACGTTCTCGGGCGTGCCGACCGCGCCGGCCGGATCGAGCCCGGTTTCGCCGCCGACCTCGTGCTCCTGGACGTCCCCGACTGGCGCTACCTCGCCTACCATCTCGGAGGAGAGCACGTGGCGGTCGTGATCGAGTCGGGAGACGTCGTATGGGAGCGCTGAACCGATGAGCTGGTGGGTGCCGTTCGCCTTCGTCGGCGCGGCGGTCGTGGGCATCGTCATCGCCTACAGCCTCACGAGCGGGCGGCCGCGCGCCTCGGAGCCGGCACCGGAAGCGCTTCCGCACCACGGCCGGCGCAAGTCCCGCTACGAGCAGGACAACGAGCTCGTCTGGAACCCAGGCGCCTTCGTCGCGGCGATTGCGCTCGTCGGCCTCCTCGTGCTCCTCGGCGTTCTCATCGAGGTGCTCTGAGCGATGCCCAGCCGGAAGCAGCGTCGCCGGCGTGAGAAGCTCCAGCGCCACGAGTACGAGTACGTCCTCGAGACGGAGGAGGGCGAGGAGATCCCGCTCGAGAGCCCGCGCGACCGAGAGGCCCCGGACGGGCGGAAGAGCGAGCGCGCGAAGCCCGAGAAGGGCCCCGTCGACCGGCGCGGCCGGCCGGTGCCCCAGCCCTCCTTCCGCCGTGTCCTCCGTCGCACGGCCATCTTCGCGCCGCTGATCGCGATTTTCATCTACGTGACGAGCGGGGACGACCTCACGCTGCTCGGCCTCGTCTTCAACGTCGTCCTTCTGCTCGCCTTCTTCATGCCGTTCAGCTACATGGTCGACGTGTTCGTCTACCGGATGGTGATGCGCCGCCAGCAGCGAGAGCGCGAAGCCCGGCGCGGCTGACACCGCCGCGTGGACGGGCTCGAGCGGTCGGCGATCGCCCATGCCGGCCTCGCCTTTCAGAATCCGCTGAACGAGGCGGAGCTCGACGCCCTGGTCGAGCGCCTGCCGCTCGTGGACGGGGCACGCGTAGTCGACCTCGGCTGCGGCAAGGCCGAGCTGCTCATTCGGATCCTCGAGCGCCACGATGCCTCGGCCGTCGGGATCGACCTCTCGCCGTACTTCCTCGCCGAGGCGCGGGAGGAGGCGGGACGGCGCGTGCCCGCCCGCCTCGAGCTCCGCGAGGAGGACGCCGCGCGTACCCGGCTCGAGCCCGAGTCGTTCGACCTGGCGATCGCCGTCGGCGCGGGCGGGATCTGGCACGGGTACGGCGAGGCTCTTCACGCGCTCGCGTTGCTCGTCGGCCCGGGCGGACACGTGCTCCTCGGCGAGGGCTACTGGCGGCGCGAGCCCTCGGACGCCTACCTCGAAGCCCTCGGCGCCGACCGGGAGGAACTCACCGACTACGACGGTCTCGTCGCCGCGGCCCGCGTGGCGGGGCTCGAGCTCGCGGAAGCCCTGCACAGCACCGAGGCGGACTGGGACCGCTACGAGCGCCGCTGGGCGGAGAACGGCGAGCGCTGGGCCGCCGACCACCCCGGCCATTCCGACCGTGAAGAGCTCCTCGCGTGGATCCGCAACGGTCGCGAGCGCTTCGAGCGGCTCGGGGGCCGCGAGACCCTCGGCTTCGGGCTCCTCCTCCTCAGGAAACGCTAGGCGCTCGCCGAGGCGCGCTCCTGGCCCCGGTAGTGTCCGGGGCCCGGCCAGGGGGCGAGCAGGAGCAAGATCTTCGCGCCGCCGTCGCTCCGCACCGAGTGCCGCTCGTCGGGCTCGAAGCGGGCCAGAGTCCCAGCCGGAGCGTCGACCTCGTCGCCGCCGGCGCGGAGCGTGACCGAGCCCTCGACGACCACGATCCACGCGTGCTCCTTCACCTGGTGATCGCCCAGCGCCTGGCCGGGATCGAGCCCGACGAGCACCGCGCGGGCCTCGTCGTCGCTCTTCAGGACGACGGGCGAGCGGCTCCCGCTCGGGGTCTCGATCTCCGCGAGCTTCCAGGTCTCCACCGGGCGGGAGTCTATCGGCCTCGTAGTTAGACTCCTGCGCGGATGAGCCTGGACGTCACGCAGCTCGAGCTGGGGCCGTTCCCCGTCAACTGCTACGTCGTTTGCCATGCCGGTGCGGACGAGGCGGTGGTCGTCGATCCCGGCTGGCCGGGGGAGGAGGAGCGCATCCTCGGAGCGCTCGACGGCGCCGGGTGCGCCGGCATTCTGATCACGCACGGGGACATCGACCACGTCGGGGCGGTCGCCGCCGTCGCGCAGGCGACCGGGGCGCCGGTTCACATCGCGGCCACCTCCCGAGACCGGCTCGAGCGCATCTCGGACTACGCCCGAGCCTACATCGACTTCCCGCTGCCCTCGTACACGCCCGACGTGCTCCTGAACGGCGACGAGGCGCTCGAGCTCGCCGGCATCGGGTTCCAGACGATGCGAGTGCCGGGGCATACGTCCGATCACCTCGCGTTCGCGGCCGAAGGCTGCCTCTTCTCGGGCGACCTTCTCTTCGCCGGCTCGGTCGGCCGTACCGACCGCCCGGGAGACGACTGGGAGAGCCTGCTCGCCTCCGTCGGGATGCTCGTCGAGCGCTTCCCGCCCGAGACCGTCGTCTACCCGGGCCATGGCCCGGCCACCACGCTGGGCGCGGAGCTCGCCGCCAACCCCTTCCTCGCCGAGTTGCGGACCGCGCACAGGTGAAGGTCGAGGCGCCGCGCGGCACGCACGACGTCCTCGCGAGCGACTGGCCCCACTGGGAGCGCATCGTGGACGAGGTCGGGCGACTGTGCGCGCTCTACGGCTACCGGCCGATCACGACTCCCGTCTTCGAGGACACCGAGCTCTTCCAGCGGACGTCCGGGGCGGGCTCGGACGTCGTCCAGAAGGAGATGTACACGTTCCTCGACCGCAGCGGCCGCTCGCTGACGCTCAGGCCCGAAGGGACGGCCCCGATCGCGCGCGCCTACCTCCAGCACGGACTGCAGCGGGAGCCGCAGCCGGCGAAGCTCTTCACGATCGCGCCCATGCACCGCTACAGCGCGCCGCAGCGCGGCCGCTACCGCGAGCACTGGCAGCTCTCGGTCGAGGCGATCGGCTCCGCCGACCCGGCGGTCGACGCGGAGATCGTCCAGCTCTACGCCGAGCTTCTGCGGGCGCTCGGCGTCTCCGAGTGGACGCTCCTCCTCAACTCGATCGGCGACGCGAAGTGTCGTCCGGCGTACCTCGAGCGGCTGACGGCCTGGCTCGACGAGCACGACGCGGACCTTCGCGACGAAGAGGTGAGCGAAAAGCGCGCAACAAGCCCACTCAGGATCTTCGACGTCAAGAGTGAGGCGGCGCAGCGCGTGCTCGCAGACGCGCCGAAGATCGGCGAGTCGCTCTGTCCGGAGTGCGAGGAGCACTTCGCCGGGGTGCGCACGTCGCTCGACGCCTACGGCGTGGCGTACGAGCTGGCGCCGACCCTCGTCCGCGGTCTCGACTACTACACGCGCACGACCTGGGAGTTCGTCGGGCCCCACGAGGGCGCGCAGAGCTCGCTCTCAGGCGGCGGACGCTACGACGGGCTCGTGGAGGAGATCGGCGGGCCGCCGACCCCGGGCGTGGGCTTCGGGGCGGGCATCGAGCGCCTGCACATGGCGATCGCCGCCGAGCCGAAGCCGGCCGAGATCGACGTCTTCCTCGCCTGCGAGGACCAGGCCAGGCGGCTCGAGCTCCTCCCCCTCCTCGCCGAGCTCCGCGCCGCAGGCCGGTCCGCCGAGACGGACTACGCCGGGCGCTCGCTCAAGGGCCAGCTCACCCAGGCGCAGCGGCTAGGCGCCCGGACGATCGTGATCGCGGGGGGAAAGGAAGCGACCATTCGGCGGCGGGGTGGTCGGCCGGATGTCTCCGTTCCTTTCTCGCAACTCCGTCAGGAGTTGCGAGAGCAGTGAGCTGGCGCGACCTCATGTGCGGCGAGGTGCGCCCCGAGCACGTCGGGCAGCGGCTGGCTCTCGCCGGTTGGGCGGACACGCGCCGCGACCACGGCGGCCTCGTCTTCGTCGACCTGCGCGACCGCACGGGTCTCTGCCAGCTCGTGATCAACCCCGAGCGCGCTCCGGAGGCGATCGGCGTCGCGCATGCGGTTCGCAACGAGTTCCTGCTCCGCGCCGAGGGCGAGGTCGTTCCCCGCGCGCCCGAGGCCGTGAACCCGAGCCTGCCGACGGGCGCGGTGGAACTCCAGGTCGACGCGCTGGAGATCGTCTCGCGCGCGCCGGCCCTCCCCTTCCAGCTCGACGAGGAGGGCGTCGACGAGACCCTGCGCCTTCGCTACCGCTGGCTCGACCTCCGGCGCGCGAAGATGCAGAGGAACATCTGGTTGCGGGCGCGGATGGTCTCGACGATCCGGCGCGTGATGGAGGAGGCCGGCTTCCTCGACATCGAGACCCCGATCCTCTTCAAGCCGACACCGGAGGGCGCGCGCGACTTCGTCGTCCCGAGCCGGCTCCAGCAGGGCCGGTTTTTCGCGCTGCCGCAGTCCCCGCAGATCCTCAAGCAGCTGCTCGTGATCGCCGGGTTCGACCGCTACTACCAGATCGCACGCTGCTTCCGGGACGAGGATCTGCGGGCCGACCGGGTGCAGGAGATCAGCCAGCTGGACGTCGAGATGGCGTTTCCCGATCGTGAGTTCATCTTCACGCTCATGGAGCGGATGGCCCACGCGGTCTGGCTCGAGTGCCTCGGGGTCGAGCTCGACGTGCCGTTCCCCCGCATGACGTGGGAGGAGGCCGACCGGCGCTACGGCTCCGACAAGCCCGATCTCCGCTTCGGCCTGGAGATCGAGGACGCGACCGAGGCGACGCGCGCCTCTGAGTTCGGTGTCTTCGCCAATGCGGCCTGCGTGCGCTTCCTCCGCGTGCCCCAGGCCTTCTCGCGGGCGGAGCTCGAGCGCCTGGACGGGTTAGCGAAGGAGTGGGGAGCCAAGGGGCTCGCCTACCTCGTGTGGGACGAGGCGGGGGAGGTCCGGTCGCCGATCGCCAAGTTCCTCACCGAGGAGGAGTTGGCTGTCTTCCGCTCGGAGCCGGGCTCGACCGTGCTCTTCGGGGCCGACGAGCCAGCACTTGTGTCCCGGGTGCTCGGTTCGCTCCGGCTTCATCTCGGGCGAGGGCTCGGTCTCGTGGACGACGAGGCCTGGCGTTTCCTCTGGGTCACCGATTTCCCGATGTTCAAGTGGGACGAGGAGCAGAGCCGCTGGAGCGCTGTCCACCACCCCTTCACGCGCCCCAGCCCGGAGTCGGAGACGTCGTTCAAGCAGGATCCGGCGGGTGCGCTCGCGTACGCATACGACCTGATCGGGAACGGTCAGGAGCTCGGTGGCGGCTCGTTCCGCATGCACGAGCCAGAGCTGCAGGCAGGCGTCTTCGACGTGCTTCACCTCACCCCGGAAGAGCAGCGCGCCAAGTTCGGCTTCCTGCTCGACGCGCTGGCCATGGGTGCGCCGCCCCACGGCGGCATCGCGCTCGGGATCGACCGGATGATGATGGTCCTCGCGCGCGAGCCGAACCTCCGCGACGTGATCGCGTTCCCCAAGAACCAGGCGGGCGTCGACCCCATGAGCGGCGCGCCGTCGGAGGTCGAGGAGGAACAGCTCCGGGAGCTTGGAATTGTGCTCCGAGAGCAGCCGGGCTAACGAACCGGGGCTCGTTCGCCGATGAAGAGGTCATACTTGTGTCGAGCCCGCGGGAGAGCCGCGGAGGGGAGGAGTAGAGAACGATGTCCACGCAAGAACCAGGGCGGGCCCAGCCGGGCCTGACGCCGCTTCCTCGCATCGAGGATCTCCCCGCCTCGACCCAGGGGTACGACCGCGCCAAGGTGCAGGAGGCCTTCGACGCCTTCCGCCGGCACGTCACGTCCCTCCAGGCGAACCTGCGCGTGCTCCAGGCCGCGCCGAAGAGCGCCATCGCGGAGCCCTCGGGCCACGCCGTCCGCATGGACGCGCTCCATCTCGTGCGCGCCGCGGCGGAGTTCGCCGACACGATCGAGCGCGACGCCCAGGATGCGGCCGCCACGCAGGTCGGCCGCGCCGAGCAGGAGATCCGCGAGAAGCAGATGGAGCTTCAGCAGCAGGAGGCGGAGGTCGCACGCATCCGCCAGGAGACCGAGCGGCAGCGGGGCGAGATCCTTTCCGCCGCGCGCACGGAAGCTCGCGAGATCCTCACGAAGGCGAACCGCGACTCGACCGCCGAGCTGCGCGAGGCCGAGAGCCGGGGGACGCGCCTCACCGAGCAGGCGCGCCACCAGGCGACCGAGCTGACGAACTCGGCGCGGGCCGAGGTCGAGCAGACGCTCGAGTGGGCGCGGGCGCAGGCGGACGTCATCGTCCAGCGCGCGCGCATGGGTGCGGAGCAGCTCCTGTCCGCCGCCGGTCACGGCGATGCCGCCATCCAGGAAGCCGTGGACGCGATCGTCCGGGCCGCGGAGGCGAGCGTCGAGGCGACGCGCGGGCCGCGCGGCGAAGAGCCGCCGGCCATCGAGGCCGCCCCTGCGGAGGAGCCCGAGGCCGCGTCCGAGGAGGAAGCGGAGGCCGAGCCCGCGGAGCCTACGGCCGAAGAGACCGGCGAGAGCGCCGAGGCGGACGAGACCCCCGAGCCGTCGAGCGAGGACGAAGGCCCGAAGCGGAGGTAAACAAGCGGTAGGCTCGCGTCTGCGTGCCCGGTCCGCGCTCTCTCCTTCGCCTCCTCGCGCTCGCCGCCTTCATCCTCACGGTCGCCCTCGCCCTGTGGCTGCTCGAGGCGGAGTGGCCGGTCGTCGTGATCGTGATGGTGCTCGCGTGGGGATTCGCGGCGACCTTCGAGTGGGCCACTTGGCGGCAGGAGCGCCCACGCTCGGCCGGAGCCCCGCCCGAGCCGACGGCGTCGACAGAGCCCGTCGTGCCCTCGACGCCCTCACCGGAGGCGGCTCCCCTGACTCCGCCGTTGCTTGTGCCGTCGGAGGGAATGCCCGTGGCCGCCGAGACTCCGCCCGACGAGGCCGAGGAGCAGGCGCCTCCCGCAGCGCCTCCTCCGCCTCCCGAGCGCCCGCCGCTTCGCCCGGTGCCGACACCGCCGCCTTCCCCCGCGCCCGCGACGACTCCGCCCCCCGCGGCCGCGTGGCCCGCGGAGACGCCGGCACTCTCGGGCGTCGTCGACCTTCGCACGCGCGCGACCGTTCGGCCGCGGCACTGGAACCTCTGGGACCTCGAACGTCTCGCGCGCGAGGAGCTTCACGGCGATCCGCTCCGCCTCGAGGCGCTCTCCTACCTCTTCGTCCATCTGCGTCAGTTCGCGACGCCCGACGGGTCGCTGCCGACCGAGTTCGACGGCCTCGTCCGGGAGTCGTTCGGAGACCTCCTCGAGCAACGGCGATGAAGCCGGCGTTGTTGCAGCGGCAGGCGGCGCTCGCCGGGGTCGCCCTCCTCGCCGCGCTCGGAGTCGTCGCCGTCGGAGGAGCCGGCGACGGGCCGGCTCAGCCAAGCAGCGCGCCGCCTCCGGCGACCGCGCCGGAGTGGCAGGAAGCCCAGGTTGCGGTGCTCGGCCCCGAGCGGATCGGCCAGACCACGGCATGCGGCGTCACGCTCGCGCCGGAGACCGTCGGGGTGGCGCATCCCGTCCTCCCCTGCGGCGTCGAGGTGGTGCTTTCGGCGAGCGGCCGCGAGGTGCGGGCCCAGGTCGTCGAGCAGGGCGGCGTGGCAGAGGGAGTCGCCTTCGAGCTCACGCCCGCTCTCGCCCAGCAGCTCGGCGTCACGGCTGCGACGACGATCCGCTGGCGCTTCGCCGAGTAGGACCCGCCTAGCGCGAGCCCCGTGGCTCGGGGAGCCCGAGCGCCCGCGCCGCCCACGGAAGCGCCGTGCGCAGCTGCGCGAGCTGAACCTCCCGGACGTGCGGAGCTGTCGGGATCCGCGGCAGCCCGGCTCGCGCCGCGAAGAACCCGCTCATGAAGGCGGCCGCCTCGGGCGCCTCGGGAAGGACCGCCTCCGGCGGCGGGCCTCCCTCCGCCTCCAGGCTGGGAAGCCACGCGGCGAGGTCGAGGACCGGGTTCCCGCGAACGGCCCAGCTCCAGTCGACGAGCAGCGCGCGCCCCTCGCGGAAGCAGATGTTGTCGCTCCGGACGTCGAGGTGGAGGAGGGCCTCTCCCTCGAGACGGCACACGTCCTCGGCGGCGACAAGTGCGGGCAGAGCTCCGTCGAGCCACTCCCGGGAGCAGACGCCCAGCGCGAGGAGCGGGGTCGGCTCCCGCTCGACCTCCCGCCAGCCAGCGAGCTCCTTGCGCAGGTCCTCGAGCGAGGCGAGACCAGGAGGAGGAGGCGTCTCCGCGACGTCGCGCAGCGTCGCCAGGACTGCGTCGACTCGTTCCCGCGTCCACGGCGGCGGCCAGTCCGCTCCGCTCAGGTCCTCCAGGACGAGGACGGGTAGCTCCTCGTCCTCCCAGGCGAGCAGGCGCGGGAGGTACCCGGCGGCGAGCGCGGCGTAGACCGCGTGCTCGGCGCGCAGCCACTCCGCCGTCATCTCGTCCACGGCTGCCTTGACGAAGACGGTACGCGCGTCCTCCAGGTCGACGACCCAGCGCTCGTTGTGCGTATAGCCGCCGCCCGCCGCCCGCCACGCCGTCGGGCGGGCGCCGAGAAGCCGAAGCGTCGCCGCCTGAAGTCGCTCGTCCACCGGGACGGCCAGGGTAGTCAGCTAGAGTGAGTCGCGGTGCTCGACTCCGTGCGTGGCGCCGTGCGCATATGTAGAACCAACACCTACTGAGAGGGAGCCCGCGTCCGGGCGCCGCCAGGGGCGTCGGCCGGCAGGGCACCCACCTGGTTCGTCCAGGTTCCTCACGCACGGAGCTTCATCGGCGGGGTGGAGCACCTTCTCTTTTCCCATGGATGCGCGGGAGCTCATCGGGAACGCCGCGACCTGCGGCGACTTGGCCTGGATCGGCCTGACCGTCCGGGACGGCCGGATCGTGGCCGCCCGCGGTGAGGGGCCGGGGGTGGGCGAGCTCCTCCGTGACGTCCATGGGCTCACGACCCTCGAGGCGGCGGCCGTGCCCGGGCGAAGGCTCGCGGCCGACGCCCTCGCCGAGGCGCTCGGCCCCGCCGTCGCCGCCGCCCCGGAGGACGGCCGCGTGGCCGTGGCGATGAGCGGAGGCGTCGACAGCGCCGTCGCCCTCCGGCGCGCGCGCGAGGCGGGTCACGACGCGGTCGGAGTCACTTTGCGCCTCTGGACCGACCCGGCCGGTCCCGACGGCGAGCGCGTGTGCTGCTCGCCCGCGGCCGTGACGGCGGCGCGGGAGACGTGCCACGCGCTGGGGCTTCCGCACGTGACGCTCGACCTCCGCTCCGAGTTCCGGAAGGCGGTCGTCGCACCCTTCGTCTCCGGCTACGCCCGTGGCGAGACTCCGAACCCCTGCATCCGCTGCAACGGCGGCTTCCGCTTCGCGGCGCTGCTCGCCTTCGCCCGGCGCGTGGGCGCGCGCAAGCTCGTCACGGGTCACTACGCCCGTCTGGCGGAGCACCGTGGCCGCCTTCTGCTCGCGCGCGGCGCCGACCCGGCCAAGGACCAGTCCTACATGCTGGCCCGGCTCGACCCGCGCCTCCTGCCGCGCCTCTGGTTCCCTTTGGGCGCACAGGGGAAGGAGGAGACCCGCGCCGAGGCCCGCGCGGCCGGTCTCGAGGCCGCGGAGCGCGCGGAGAGCCAGGAGGCGTGCTTCCTCGCCGGCGGCGACTACCGCGAGTTCCTCGCCCGGCACGGGCTTCCTGAGCGCGAGGGGCCGGTTCTCAACGAGGAGGGGCGCGAGCTGGGCCGTCACGCCGGCTTCTGGCGTTTCACGCCGGGTCAGCGCAAGGGCCTCGGCGTCGCAACCGGGACGCCCGTGTACGCCCTTCGGACCGATTCGGGCGCGAACGCAGTCGTCGTCGGTTCGCGCGCCTCGCTCGCGCGCACGAGCGTCGGCGCCTCGCCCGGCCGCCTCTTCGTGCCTGTGGAGCGCGTCGAGGCGAAGCTCCGCTATCGCTCCCCGGGCGCGCCTGCCCGCGTGGAGCCGGAGGGCCGCGGCTTCCGCCTCACGCTCGACGACCCCGCCTACGGCGTCGCGGCCGGGCAGGCAGCCGTGCTCTACGAGGACGATGTTGTCGTCGGGGCGGGACTCATCTCGTCGGCGGACTAGGATGGCGTGATGCTCCTGGCGGAGTTCACCGCGATCGACGTCCTCTGGATCGCGCTCAGCGTCTTCTTCGTCCTTCTCGCGGTCGCGCTCGCGTACGTCCTCTTCCGCTTGGGCGCAACCGTGGGGCGCCTTACCTCGTTCATCCAAGGGTTGGAGAGAGAGGTGCTCCCGGTGATCAACCAGGCTGCCGGAACGATGGAGCGCGTGAACGCGCAGCTCGACAAGGTCGATCGCGTCACCGACAGCGCCGTCGACGCGGCCGACAGCGTCGACACCGCGGTGCGGGCGGTCACCTTCGCGCTGACGCGGCCGGTGCAGAAGATCTCCGGGCTCGTCGAAGGGATCGCGCACGGCGCGGCATCCCTCCGCGCGCGCAAAGACGTGCGCGGCGCATACCGCAGCGGCCGGGAGGCCGCGGCGCGGCGCGAGGACGAGATCGAGGACGAGCTCCGCCGGGACCGGAAGTGAGCGTCGCTCGCTTCCGGCTCGCTCCCGTGGGGGAAACCATGTTTCCCCCACGTGCCCCCTTCTTTGATGCCGTGGGGGAACCTCCCGGTTCCCCCACACCCCTTCCACGCGCTCACGGGCCAGGGACTGGCCCGTGAGCGTCCAAGAGCACGCGATCACGCTCTCGATCCCGCCCGAGCGGCCGTTTCACGGCGTAGCGCGGCTCGTCGTCGGCGGCCTGGCCGCGCGGCTCGACCTCTCGTACGAAGACCTGGAGGACCTCCAGCTCGCCCTCGCCAGCGTGCTCGAGCGCGACAGCTACCTCACCGGCTCGCACGTGACCGTGCGCCTCTACGTGAAGCCCGAGTCGGTCGGTATGGTGATCGGCCCCCTCGAGCCCCGGCTGCGCTCCGACCTCGAGTCCGAGGGCGAGGACGAGATCTCGCTGCGGCGCTTGCTCTCGACGCTGGTCGAGACCGTCGACGTGGAGCCGGGCGACGGCGGCGATTGGCTCAGTCTCGAGAAACGCGTGCCCATCAAGCACCCCACCAGGCGATGAGCGTCCCCCAGGAGAAGGCCGACCGCGAGTTGCTCCGCCGCTACCACGAAGGCGGCGATCTCGAGGCGCGCGAGCGGCTGATCGAGCAGTACCTCCCGCTCGTGCGCTCCCTCGCGCGGCGCTATTCCTACCGGGGCGAGCAGCACGAGGACCTCGTGCAGGTCGGTTGCATCGGGCTCATCAAGGCGATCGACCGCTTCGACATCGACCGCGGCGTCGAGCTGACGACGTACGCGACCCCGAACATCATCGGCGAGATCAAGCGCCACTTCCGCGACAAGGGCTGGTCCGTGCGCGTTCCGCGCGGCTTGCAGGAGCTGAACGTGCGCCTCTCGCACCTGCTCGAGGAGCTCACGGTGCAGCTCGAGCGCTCGCCCTCGATCGCCGAGCTCGCCAAGGCCGCCGACGTCGAGGAGGAGGAGGTCCTCGAGGCGCTCGAGTCGGGGCAGGCGTATGCGACCCTTTCTCTCTCCGCGCCGCCGGGAGGGGGCGACGACAGCTCCGACCTCGACCCGCTCGAGTCGCTCGGCGAGATCGAGCACGAGTACGAGGTGAGCGAGGACCGCGCCGTCCTCGCGCCGGGCCTCGCGGCGCTCGAGGAGCGCGAGCGGAAGATTCTCCACCTGCGCTTCTTCGAAGGGCTGACGCAGTCGCAGATCGCCCAGCAGGTCGGGATCTCCCAGATGCACGTTTCCCGTCTCATCCGGCGCTCGCTCGAGAAGCTCCGCCAGGAGATCGCCACCGAGCAGCCGGCCAAGCGGCGCGCGTCTTAGTCGCCACTGGGGTTCGGCGAGCCGCGGCGGCCTGATCTGGCCCTCCGAAGCCTAGAATCGACGTGATGCGCACGACCGCCGAGCTCCGGGAGGGCTTCCTCGCCTACTTCGAGTCGAAGGGACACAAGCGCCTGCCCTCCTGGCCGCTGATCCCGCGGGCGGACGACCGCTCGACTCTCCTGACCAGCGCCGGCATGCAGCCGCAGATGCCCTTCTTCCTCGGCCGGGAGCAGCCTCCGGCGCCGCTGACGACGACCGCGCAGAAGTGCTTCCGGACTCCGGACATCGACGAGGTCGGCCTCGACGGTCACCACCTCACCTTCTTCGAGATGCTGGGCAACTTCTCGTTCGGCCAGTACTTCAAGGACGGTGCGATCGAGCACGCGACCGCGTTCGTCCGTGACCAGCTCGAGCTGGACTGGGACCGGATCTGGGTGACCGTCCACGCCGGCGATCCTGAGCTCGGGCTCGGCGAAGACGAGACGGCGATCGCGCTCTGGGAGGAGATCGGGATGCCGCGCGAGCGCATCGTCGGTCTCCCGAGCTCGGAGAACTTCTGGTCGGTCGGCGGCCCGGGCCCCTGCGGGCCCGACTCCGAGATCTACTTCGACTACGGGGAGGAGTACGGCTGCGGCGAGCCGGGCTGCGCGCCGGCCTGCCCGCGCTGCGACCGCTTCCTCGAGTTCTGGAACCTCGTCTTCATGGAGTACGAGCTCCGGGCCGACGGGACGCTGACGCCGCTCCCGCAGCAGAACGTCGACACGGGCCTCGGCCTCGAGCGCACCGCCGCCATCGTTCAGCGTGTCCGCTCGGTGTACGAGACCGACGGCTACCAGGCGATCATGCGCTGGATCGAGGCCGAGAGCGGCGTCGCCTGGGACGCCGACGAGCGCGCCACGAAGGCTCACCGGGTGCTGGCCGACCACGGGCGCGGCATGACGGCGCTCGTCGGCGACGGCGTCCTCCCCTCGAACGAAGGCCGCGGCTACGTGCTGCGCCGGATCGTCCGCCGCGCCGTCCAGCACGCGCGGGCGATCGGCCTCGACGACCTCTGGCGGCTGAGCGACGTCGTCGTCGAGCAGATGGGCCCCTGGTACCCCGAGCTCCTCGAGAACCGGCAGCGAATCGCGGACGTCGTCCGCGCCGAGGAAGAGCGGTTCTCCGAGACGTTGGCGAGGGGGATGCGGCTCTTCGAGGAGACGGCGGCCAAGGGCGACGTGTCCGGCGACGACGCGTTCACACTGACCGCCACGTACGGCTTCCCGGTCGAGCTGACGAGGGAGCTCGCGCGCGAGCGTGGCCTCGCGGTCGACGAGGAGGAGTTCACGCGGCTGATGTCCGAGCACCGTGAGATCTCGCGCGCGGGCGCCGGCCGGGGCGCCGCGCAGGCCGCGGAGTTCGCCCGGACGGCCGGGTTCCGGACGGAGTTCGTCGGCTACGAGAAGATCGAGGCGTTGACGCAGATCGGGGCGCTCGAGGCGCTCGAGGACGGTCTCTTCCTCTGCAAGCTGCGGGAGTCCCCCTTCTACCCCGAGGGCGGCGGCCAGGTGACCGACCAGGGCTTCCTCGAGCACGGCGAGAGCCACGCGCGCGCTGTCCTCCGCGAGGCCTACCGGCTCGACGACGACCAGGCGCTCGTCTTCGAAGGCGAGGGCTTCGCCGAGGGGGACCGCGTGCGCGCCGTCGTCGCCTGGAAGGCGCGCTTCCCGACGATGGCCAATCACACGGCCACGCACCTCCTCCACAAGGCGCTTCAGGAGGTGCTCGGCGACCATGTCCGCCAGGCGGGCTCGGCGGTTCGCCCCGACAAGCTCCGCTTCGACTTCACGCACCCGCATGCGCTCACGCCCGAGGAGCGCGGCCGCGTGGAGGAGATCGTCAACGAGCGCATCTTCGAGAACCTGCCGGTGCACGCGTTCCTGACGCCGCTCGAGGAGGCGCGCAACCTGGGGGCGATGATGCTCTTCGGCGAGAAGTACGGCGAGGTCGTGCGCGTGATCGAGATCCCCGAGTTCTCGCGCGAGCTGTGCGGGGGCACGCACGTGCGGACGACCGCCGAGATCGGCGCCTTCGCCGTCCTCGGCGAGGGCTCCGTCGGCTCCGGAGTGCGCCGGATCGAGGCCGTGACCTCGGGGGAGGCGTACGCGCACCTGCGCGCACAGGCGCACCGGGCCGCCGCGCTCGCGGCCGAGCTCGAGCGGGCTCGCAAGGAGACGAAGAAGAGGCCCGAGCGGGCCGAGGCTCTCGCGCTCACCGGCGAGCGGGAGCGGGAGGTCAACGGAGTTCGGATCTACGTCGCCGAGGTCGAGGGCGCCGACGCGGAGAGGCTGCTCGAGGTCTCCGACAGGGAGAAGCAGCGCAGGAGCCCGGCCGCGGTCGTTCTCGGCGCCCGCGCGAACGGGCGAGTCCATCTCGTTGCCAACTTCGATGACAACGTCGTCGAGCGTGGAGCCAACGCCTCCGAGGTGGTCAAGGCTGCCGCTGCGCTCGTCGGGGGAGGCGGAGGCGGTCGCCCGACGATGGCGCGCGCCGGCGGGAGCGAGCCCGAGAAGCTGGAGAAGGCGCTCGCCGAGGCCGAGCGGGCGCTCGTCGAGGCGCTTTCGTGAACGACGTCGTCGGCGATCCCGCCCGGCTCGAGGCGCTGGGCCGGACCGCGCTCCTCGACACGCCCGCCGAGGAGCCCTTCGACCGGCTGACGCGACTCGCCGCGAGGATTCTCGCCGCGCCGGTCTCCCTCGTCACGCTCGTCGATCGCGACCGCCAGTTCTTCAAGAGCGGACACGGCCTCGGCGAGCCCTTGGCCTCCCGCCGGCAGACACCGCTCTCGCACTCGTTCTGCAGGTACGCGGTGGCGGAGGGCAAGCCGTTCGTCGTGGAGGACGCGCGCGAGGATCCGCGCGTTAGGGACAACCCCGCCGTCTCCGACCTCGGGTTCGTGGCGTACGCGGGAGTTCCGCTCGTCACCGCCGACGGGCACGCGCTCGGAAGTCTCTGCGTGATCGACTCGAAGCCGCGGCGCTGGCGCGAGGAGGAGCTCACCGCGCTCGAGGATCTCGCTGCCGCCGCGATGACCGAGGTCGAGCTGCGCACGCTCGCCCAGGCGGCCGCGCGCGAGAGCGCGCTTCTCGCCGCGGTCCTCGAGCAGAGCCCCCACGGCTTCATCGTCTCGGACGCGCGCGGCCGGCTCGTGCACCAGAACGAGGCGGCGATTCGCATCTGGGCAGGGAGCGCCACGGCCGACGACGTCGAGGCGTGGGGCCAGTATCGAGCCTTCCATCCCGACGGGAGGCCGTACGAGGGGAGCGACTGGGCGATGGCCCGCTGCCTGAGCGAGCGCGTGACCGTGGAGCCGAACGAGCACCACATCCAGCGCTTCGACGGGACCTTCGGGTGGCTGCTCGGCAGCGCCTCGCCGCTCCTCGGCCAGGGAGGCGAGCTGCTCGGTGCAGTCGCCGCGTTCGCCGACATCACCGACCTCAAGACTCTGGAGGCGAGGAACCGCACGCGGGCGCTCGAGATCAACGACGACGTCATCCAGAGCGTGAGCGCCGCCAAGCTCGCGCTCGAGGTCGACCGAGAGCAGCAGGCGCGCGAGGCGCTCGAGGAGGCTCTCGCAGCTGCGCGGAAGATCGTCAACGACCTGCTGGATTCGGCCGGCAGCGGCGCCCTCGATCCAGGAGGTCTCAGACGCCGCGCGCCGGCGGCGAAGTGATGACCGGCGCGCGCGTCCTCCTCTGCGACGACTGCGCGCCCGTTCGAGAGCTGGTTCGACTCGTCCTCGAGCTCGAGGGGATCGACGTGGTCGGCGAGGCGGGCGACGGCGGGGCCGCGATCGAGGAGGCCGGGCGCTGCCAGCCCGACGTCGTCCTGCTCGACCTCTCGATGCCGGCCATGGACGGGCTGGAAGCCCTTCCTGAGATCCGGCGCGTGGCGCCGCAGGCGAAGGTGGTCGTCCTCTCGGGGTTCGACAATCCCGTGATCGTCGAGCGGGCCCTCGAGCTCGGCGCCGTGCGTTACGTCGAGAAGGGCGGCCGGCCCGAGGAGATCGTCGCCGCCGTGGAAGAGGCGGCGGGCGGCTGAGACCGGGCACTACAATCGCGCGGCGGTGAAGGTTCTCGCGCTCGACTACGGCTCCGCACGGACCGGCGTCGCGGTCTCCGACCCCACCGGCACGGTCGCCCGGCCCCTCGACGTCGTCGAGCGCGCCGGGAGCGAGGCGGGGCTCGCACGCGTCCTCGAGCTCGCCCGCGCGGAGGGCGCCGAGCGGATCGTGGTCGGCCTCCCCGTCACTCTGCGGGGCGAGCGGGGCCCGCAGGCACAGGAGACCGAGCACTTCCTCGCCCGCCTCCGGGCCGCCACCGACCTGCCCGTCGAGAGCTTCGACGAGCGCTTCACGACCGCCCTCGCCCGCCGCGGCGTTGCCCAGGCGCCCGAGGACGCTGTCGCGGCGGCCCACATCCTCACGAGCTACCTCCAGTGGAAGAGCGCCCGCCCCGCGTGAGGCGGGACTACCGGCGAAGCCGCGGGCGCCGAACGGCTGCCCTCGTCGGCATCCTGCTCGGCTTCGGGTTGCTGGCTGCCATCGCCTGGGCGTTTGCCGGAAACGACGAGGGAGCGGTCGCGCCCGAGACGTCGACGGCGGTGACCGACACCGCTCCCCCGAAGCCGGTCCTCCGCATCGTCTTCCCCGAGGGCTTCACCCGCAAGGAGATGGCCACCCGCGTCAGAGAAGTCAATCGCATCGCCGAGCGCAGACGAAACATCGAGCCCGCGCTCAGCCCCCGGCAGTACGCACAGGCGGCGGACCGGGTGCGCGACCTGCCGGAGGACTTCCGGCGCGCGGAGCCGCCCCACCTCGAGGGATTCCTCTTTCCGGCGACGTATGAGTTCAACCCCGACACGACCTCGCGGCAGCTGGTCGCTCAGCAGCTGGAGGCGTTCGCCCGCGCGTGGGAGCAGGTGGACATGAATTACGCCCGCTCGAGGAGGCTGACCCCGTACGACGTCCTGATCATCGCCTCCATGGTGGAGAAGGAGGTGCAGGTTCCGAGGGAGCGGGCCCTCGTCTCGGCGGTCATCTACAACCGGCTCAGGGACGGAATGCCGCTGGGGATCGACGCCACCATCCGCTACGGCCTCGACATCCCGCCGACGCAGGCGATCCTCCAGAGCCAGCTCGAGTCGGACAACCCGTACAACACGCGTAGGTTCGCCGGCCTCCCGCCGACGCCCATCGGGAATCCGGGCCTCGCCTCCATCCAGGCGGCGGCGCATCCCGCCGAGGTGGACTTCCTCTACTTCATCCGCAAGCCCGACTGCAAGAGCCATTTCTTCACGGCCAGCGAGCAGGAGTTTCTGGACTATCCGCGGGGCGGCCTGCAGTGCTGACCGGCGAGACGCGGCTGGTCGGGCTTCTTCGCTATCCGCTCTCGCACTCGCTTTCGCCCCGGATGCAAAACGCCGCCTTCGCGGCGCGGGGGCTCGACTGGGCGTACGTGCCCCTTCCCGTGGAGCCCGCACGGCTCGAGGCCGCCGTGGCGGGCCTGGTCGCGCTCGGATTCGCGGGCGCCAACCTCACGATCCCGCACAAGACGGCCGTCGTCTCCTTCTGCGACGAGCTGGACCCCGTCGCCGAGCGCGCCGGCTCGGTGAACACGCTCGTGATCCGCGAGGGCCGCGTGCTGGGGTCGAGCACGGACGGCGCGGCCGTCGTGGAGCAGGTCGAGGCGGAAGGCGCGCGCGTCCTTGTGCTGGGCGCGGGCGGCGCCGCCCAGGCGGTCGCGACCGCGCTCGTCGAGGCGCGCTGTGCCTCCCTTCGCGTCGCAGCCAGGAACTCGGAGCGCGCGCACGCGCTCGCCTCGCGGCTCCTGACTCTCTTCCCCGAGCGCCACGTGGGCGCGGAGGAGGCCTGGCCACCGGAGACAGCCGAGGCGACCCTCATCGTGAACGCGACGCCCGTGCGCGACGAGCTCCTCGTCGTTCCGGAGCGCGACCAGAAGGTCGTCGACCTCGCCTACAACGCGGACGAGCGGCCGACGGCTCTCGTCGCGGCCGCCAGGGAGCGCGGCTGTGGGGCGGTCGACGGCCTCGACATCCTCGTCGCGCAGGGAGCCGCCTCCTTCGAGCGCTGGACCGGGATTCCCGCCCCGCTCGAGGTGATGCGGGCCGCAGTTCGTAGTCTTCGCCCATGACGCTAGGCCTGACCACGGCGGGCGAGTCCCACGGGCCCGCGCTCGTCGCCATCGTGACCGGCCTCCCGGCCGGGCTCGTGCTCGACCGGGCGGCGATCGAGGACGACCTGCGACGGCGGCAGCAGGGCTACGGGCGCAGCCCGCGCCAGCGGATCGAGACGGACACGGTGGAGGTGCTGGCCGGGCTCCGGCATGGGAGGACGCTCGGGACGCCGCTTGCCCTCGTCGTCCGGAACCGCGACCACGAGAACTGGGCGTGGGGAATGAGCCCCTGGACGCCGGACGGCGAGGCGACGGGGAAGGGACGGGAACCGGTGACGCTGCCGCGGCCCGGCCACGCCGACCTCGCCGGCGTGCTCAAGTACGGGCTGGCGGACGCGCGCGACGCGCTCGAGCGCGCGAGCGCGCGGCACACGGCGGCGATCGTGGCTGCGGGCGCGGTGGCGAAGGCGCTCCTCGCGGAGATCGAGATCGCGGTTGACGGCCGCGTCGTCACCGAGGACCTGGAGGCGCGGGTGGACGAGGCGCGGACGGAGCGCGACACCGTCGGCGGCGTCGTCGAGGTGCTCGCCCGCGGCGTCCCGCCGGGGCTCGGCTCGTACGCCACGAAGGAGGAGCGGCTCGACGGCCGGCTCGCGGCTGCGCTCATGGGCACCCAGGCGGTCAAGGGCGTGGAGGTCGGCGAGGGCTTCGCGCTCGCGGATAAGCGCGGCTCCGACGCCCATGACGAGATCCTGCGCGACGAGCGCGGCTATCACCGTGAGACGAACCGGGCGGGCGGCATCGAGGCGGGCGTCTCCAACGGGGAGCCGATCGTCGTGCGCGCGGCGATGAAGCCGCTCCCGACGCTCATGCGTCCCCTGGGCTCCGCCGACCTGGAGACCGGCGAGCCGGGCGAGGCGCTCGTCGAGCGCTCGGACGTCGCCGCGGTGGAGGCGCTCGCGGTCGTCGCGGAGGCCTGCGTCGCCTGGGAGCTCGCGCGTGCGGCGAAGGAGAAGTTCGGCGGCGACGCGCTCGGAGACTTCGTCGCGGCCTGGCGCGCGTACCTGGAGCGGATCCCCTGGTCGGCCACGAGGTAGGGGCACTCGGCAAGCACATCGCCCTCATTGGGTTCATGGGGGCGGGCAAGTCGACGGTCGGCCGCGAGGTGGCGCGGCTCACGCACCGGCCGTTCGTGGACACGGACGAGGAGATCGAGCGGGAGCACGGGCCGATCTCCGAGCTCTTCGAGCGCGGAGAGAGCGACTTCAGACGTCTCGAGCGCGAGGCGATTCTCCGCAAGTTCGCGCTGGCGCACGAGCCGACTGTTTTCGCGCTGGGCGGCGGCGCTCTCGCCAACGACCAAACGAGAATCCTCTTGCGCGAGAAGGCTTTCACGATCTGGTTGCAGGTGTCGGCCGAGGAAGCGTGGGAGCGCGTCGGAGGCAGCGACCGGCCGCTCGCTCGAGAGGGGGAGAAGTTTCGCCGCCTCTTCGATCAGCGAAAAGATCTGTACGCGCTAGCCGCAGACGCGGAGGGACAGGAAGTTCAGGATGCACTCGTCGCTGCGTTGCAGATCGAGATCTGCAACGGCGTCGTGGATCCGCTTCGCTGGTCCGCGGCGGACGGCCTCATCGAAGTCGACGACGTGGCAGTCGTCGCGGATGAACGCGTCCTTGAGCTCCGCCTCCACTGGCCAAAGTGGTGGGAGCCGTTCAGCGTCCATCCGGTTCCGCCCGGCGAGGGTGCCAAGACGCTCGAGGTCGCCTCCAGGC
The DNA here is from genome assembly GCA_035640195.1 of Gaiellaceae bacterium. Taxonomy (GTDB): domain Bacteria; phylum Actinomycetota; class Thermoleophilia; order Gaiellales; family Gaiellaceae; genus DASQWP01. The sequence goes on from DASQWP010000003.1 coordinate 22,568, forward strand.
TGTGGACTGAGCTTCGGCTTGATCGTTGGGGCACGCTCGCGGCGCTGGGTGGCGGGACGACCACGGACTTGGGCGGGTTCGTCGCGGCGACCTATCTGAGAGGAATCCAGTGGGTCGCGATTCCGACGACGCTGGTCGGGCAGGTGGATGCAGCAATCGGGGGCAAGACCGGCATCGACCTCGCCGAGGGCAAGAATCTCGCTGGCGCCTTTCACTTTCCTCGCTACGTATTCAGCGATCCCACGGTGCTCGACACGCTGCCGGAGCGGGAGTGGAGAGCGGGAATGGCCGAGGTAGTGAAGACCGGCCTTCTGGCCGATAGCCCCTTGTGGGAACTGCCGCGCGAGCAGATGATCCGCGCCTGCGCCGCCTACAAGGCGGGAATAGTCCTCTCCGACCCGTACGAGCAGGAGGGCCGTC
>DASQWP010000004.1:0-7272 GCA_035640195.1 Gaiellaceae bacterium
CTGTGGGAGCGCTCGCCGCTCCTGGCGACGGCGCTCGTCGGCCCGCTCGTCGCCATCGCCCTCTACCAGCGCTCCGTCTACAGCGCGCTCAAGGCGATGCGGCTCGCGCTCACCGACCCGCTCACGGGTCTCGGCAACCACCGACACTTCCACGAGCGGCTCCAGCGCGACCTCGACAAGGCGCAGGCCGAGGGGTTCGCGCTCACGCTCTGCCTGCTCGACATCGACAACTTCAAGCACATCAACGACCGCTTCGGCCATCCGGTCGGAGACCGCGTGCTGGCGCAGGTGGCGGCCCGCCTGCGCCAGGGCGGGGAAGCGTTCCGCCTCGGCGGCGACGAGTTCGCGCTTCTCCTGCCGCGGCGGGACGAGCACGAAGGTCTCTCGATCGCGAAGTCGATCATCGAGCGCGTTGCCGAATCCGATTGCGAGCACGGCGGACGGCTGAGCATGTCGGCGGGAGTCGCCACGTATCCGCAGCACGGCGTCGAGCGCAGCGAGCTCGTCCGTGTGGCCGACAGCGCGCTCTACCTGGCCAAGGAGCACGGCAAGAACACCGTGCGCGTCTACCGCCCCGACCTGATCGAGCTGGCGGAGCTTCGCCGGCTCGCCGAGGGCCCCGACCGGGCGGCCCGCCTGCGCGCGGCCGCCAGCCTCGCGCACGCGGTGGACGCCCGCGACGCGTACACGGGGAGCCACTCGTACATGGTCGGGGAGCTCGCCGCACGCGTCGCCACGCGCATGGGGCTCGACTCGGAGGCGATCGAGCTCACGCGCCTCGCGGGCAGCCTGCACGACCTCGGCAAGCTGGCCATCCCCGAGGAGATCCTGCGCAAGCCCGGGCCGCTGAACGAGGCCGAGCGCCTCGTGCTCGAGCGCCACCCCCAGATCGGCTTCCGCATGCTCGACTCGCTCGGCGTCGAGCCGGTGGCCACGTGGGTCCTGTATCACCACGAGCGCTGGGACGGAGCCGGCTACCCGGAGCGGAAGACCGGCCCCGAGATCCCGCTCGGCTCGCGCATCCTCTTCGTCGCCGACGCGTACGATGCGATGACGACGGACCGCGTCTACCGCTCCCGCCTCTCGCACGACCGTGCGATCGCGGAGCTCGAGCGCTGCGCGGGGACCCAGTTCGACCCCGAGGTCGTGACCGCCTTCAAGGCGGAGTTCGACCAGCCGCGCCACCTCGAGCTCGTCGCCGTCGCCGAGAGCGCCTAGAACCTAGTCCTCAGAGGCCGCGGCGAAGCGGCCGGCCCGCGGACGCGCGCGAGATCGCCTCGAACTCCTCGAGGCTGCGCCCCGCCCCGACGGCGACGCACGTGAGCGGCGAGTCGACGACGTGCACGGGGAGCCCCGTCTCGGCCCGCAGGCGCTCGCTCATGCCGTGGAGGAGCGCGCCGCCGCCGGCGAGGACGATTCCGCGCTCGACGACGTCGGCGGAGAGCTCGGGAGGCGTTCGCTCGAGGGTGTCCTTGACCGCGTCGACGATGCGGGAGATCGGCCCTTCGAGCGCAAGGCGCACCTCGTCACTCGCGACCGGGAGCCGGCGAAGCAGGCCCGAGATCATGTCGCGCCCGGCCACCTCGGCCTCCCGCAGCTCGTCGGAGCCGCCGGCGGAGCCGATGGCGATCTTCGCCTCCTCTGCGCGCTCCTGGCCGATGAGGAGGCCGTACTGCTTCTTGACGTGGTCCACGATCGCCTCGTCCATCTCGTAGCCGCCCACCCGGATCGACTCCCAGACGACCATGCCGCCGAGGGAGATGACGGCCACCTCGGTGGTCCCGCCGCCGATGTCGACGATCATGCTCGCGCGCGGCTCGGCGACCGGGAGGTCGGCCCCGATCGCGGCCGCCATCGGCTCCTCGATCAGCCGCGCCTCGCGGGCACCGGCGACGAGCGTCGCCTCCTCGACCGCCCTGCGCTCGACCTCCGTGATCCCGCTCGGGACGCAGAGGATCACGCGCGGATGGCGGCGGCCGGTGCCGATCGTGCGGCGGATGAAGTGGCGGAGCATGCTCTCCGTGACCTCGAAATCGGCGATGACCCCGTGCCGGAGCGGGCGCGTCGCGCGAATCGTGGCGGGGGTGCGCCCGATCATCCGCCTTGCCTCCTCGCCGACGGCGAGCACCTGACCCGTGGTCTCGTCCACGGCGACGACGGACGGCTCGAAGAGCGCGATCCCGTGCCCGCGCACGAATACCACGGTGTTGGCCGTCCCCAGGTCGACGGCGATGTCGCCGCCCCGAGCGCGGCGGAGGTGTCCCGGAAGCCGCATCTGTTCGGCGTATGGTGACGGCAGAATGGGTCGGCGCGTCACCTGGGTCGTCGTGGGCGGGGTCGCTGCGGTCGCCGTGGCGGCGGCGGTGGAGACGCTTCGGGGTGGGCCCGAGGCGAGCCTGGCGCCGACGACGACCCCAGAGCGCCCGCAGCCAGCGATCGTGGGACCGGCGGTGGCGATCTCTGGTCAGGACGGCGTTCGCGACCTGCTCGAGGCGACGGGAGCGAGCGGCGTTCTCTATTTCGGCGACCGGACGTGCCGCCTGCGAACGCTTCTGCTCCCGGAGGCCCGATGGCGGCCGGAACCGAACCGCTCCGTGCCCTGCCGCTTCACGGTCGACGCCGGAGGCGCCGTGCATCCCGACGAGGTCCGCGTCGAGCCGGAGAGCGGGTTACGTGCTGTCTGCCACGAGGGCGGCATCGACGTCTTGCATCGCGAGGGCGCCGGCCTCGCGTCCTTTCCCGGCGCCTGCGCTCCCGCCTGGAGACCGGACGGATCGCTCAGCTTCGTCCGCGACGGCGAGCTCGTGCTCGTTCCGGACCTCCGCGACGAGCACATCCTCCTCTCGCGGGCGGAAGTCACAACCACGCTCGGCCCGGGCTCGCATCTTCTCGAAGCTGCCTGGTTCGACGAGGACACCTACGCGGCGGCTGTGCGACGTGGACGTGAGACGACGCTCGCGGTCTTTCGTGGGAACGAGCTGGTGGGCCGACCAACCTACTCGTCGCCGCGCGTCGACGAACTGCGGACGAGGCGCCGCGTGGTCGCCGCGCGAACGGGGACGAGCGGCCCCGCGATCACGTTCTTCTCCAGCCGTGGACGTGAGATCCTGACCGTGGAGGGCGGACACAGCGTCTCATGGTCGCCCAGCGGCACCGTAGCGGCCGTGGCCGGCCGCGCTCTGACGATCTTCGTCGATCCAGCCACACGAGAGCGGGCGGCTCTCGCCCTCGTCGCCACGGACCTCGAGTGGCGCTAAAGGGAGTTCAGAGCGGGATGTTCCCGTGCTTCCGCGCTGGTCGCTTCTCGCGCTTCGTCAACGCCGTCTCGAGCGCGTCGCAGAGGACCGGGCGCGTGCGCCGGGGCTCGATGACGTCGTCCAGGTAGCCGCGCTCCGCCGCCGTGTAAGGGTTGGCGAACTGCGCCTTGTAGTCGGCGATCAGCTCCGCGCGGCGCGCGTCGGGATCCTCGGCTTCCTCGAGCTCCTTGCGGAAGACGATGTTGACCGCGCCCTCGGGCCCCATCACCGCCACCTCCGCCGTCGGCCAGGCGAGGTTGAAGTCGGCGCGGATGTGCTTCGAGCTCATGACGTCGTAGGCGCCGCCGTAGGCCTTGCGGGTGATCACGGCCAGCTTCGGCACCGTCGCCTCGCAGTAGGCGTAGAGGAGCTTGGCGCCGTGCCGGATGATGCCGCCCCACTCCTGAGCCGTCCCGGGCAGGAAGCCCGGGACGTCCACGAAGGTGACGAGCGGGATGTTGAAGGCGTCGCAGAAGCGGACGAAGCGCGCCCCCTTCACCGAGGAGTCGATGTCGAGGGTCCCGGCGAGCGCCCGCGGGTTGTTCGCCACGACGCCGACGGGGTGCCCGCCCAGCCGGGCGAAGCCGCAGAGGATGTTCTCCGCCCACTGGCGGTGTACCTCGAGGAACTCTCCGTCGTCCACGACGCGGGCGACGATCTCGCGCATGTCGTAGGGCCGCGTCGCCTCGTCGGGCACGATCGAATCCAGGTCGGCGTCCTCCCGCCCGACGGGGTCGGAGGGCTCGAAGTAGGGCGGCGGGTCGACGTTGTTCTGCGGCAGGAAGGAGAGGAGGTAGCGAGCGTCCTCGAGGCAGGCCTCCTCGTCCTCGGCCGTGAAGTGGGCCACCCCTGACTTCGACGCATGCGTGGCGGCGCCGCCGAGCTCCTCGAAGGTGACGTCCTCGCCCGTCACCGTCTTCACCACCTCCGGCCCGGTGATGAACATGTACGAGCTCTCCTTGACCATGAGCACGAAGTCCGTCATGGCCGGCGAGTAGACGGCACCGCCGGCCGTCGGGCCCATCACGAGCGAGATCTGCGGCACGACCCCCGATGCCTGCACGTTGCGCCAGAAGATCTCCGCGTACCCGCCGAGCGAGACCACACCCTCCTGGATGCGGGCCCCGCCCGAGTCGTTGATGCCGATCACGGGGCAGCCGTACTTGAGCCCCAGGTCCATCACCTTGCAGATCTTCTCTGCGAACGCCTCCGAGAGCGTGCCGCCGAAGACCGTGAAGTCCTGGGAGAAGACGAAGACCTTGCGCCCGAAGATCGTTCCGTAGCCCGTGACGACGGCGTCGCCCCAGGGACGCCGTTCCATCATCCCGAAGTGCGGGTTGCGGTGGCGGACGAAGCGGTCGAGCTCGACGAAGCTCCCCGCGTCGAGCAGCCTGTCGAGCCGCTCGCGCGCCAGCAGCTTGCCCCGTGAGCGCTGCCGCTCGACCGCGCGCTCGTCACCCGCGTGGAGCGCCTCCTTGCGCAGCCGCTCGAAGGCCGCCAGCTTCGCCTGCGTCGACTCCAGGTCCTCGGCCTTCGCCATGGGCGGACGATAGACGACGGAGGCCGGCTCTCGGCCGGCCCCCGTCGCTACTTCATTGCTCCTCCGGGCCTAGCTTCCGCCGGGCTGGAGCACGCCGTTCACCTCGAGGCTGTACGGCGCGTACTGCGAGACGGACTCCGTCGGCTCGTCGTACATGACGATGGCGCCGACGAAGGTCGCCTTCCTGAGGATCGACCTGTTCAGTGCGCCGCCGGTCAGCGAGCCGTCGTGCGCCTCGTCGAGCGGCAGCGTCGACACGGTCACCTGCTTGCCGCGCGCGTCCCAGGCGACAAGCTGCACCGTGAAGTCGTCCACCTCAACCGGATTCACCTGCGTCAACGACTGCCAGCCGTCGAGGCTGGAGCCGTCGGACAGGACCGTTCCGCCGACGCTGACGTTGTCGACCCACCAGCCCGGCAACGTCACTGCCGGATCAGTGATGTAGCGGAAGGAGAGGAGGACGGTCTGCCCGGCATACGCCGAGAGGTCGCACGTGACCGTCGTCCATCCGCCGGACGACCCCGAGAAGCCGGGCACGTTCTCCTGAATCGCGGCGATCGCCCCCGGATCGGGATCCGAGTTCATGCCCGGGCAGGAGATGCTTGTGTACGACTCCCCGCCGTCCGTCGAGACCTGCACGAAACCGTAGTCCCAATGGTCCTCGGTCTCGTACATGGTGTCGAACGAGAGGGACGCGGCCCCGGCCGGGACTTCGACCTCGCGGACGATCGAGCGGTCGAGGTTGTCGCCCGAGCCCGAGTAGAGGGCAGCGTCGTCGGCCCGGTCCGGTGGATTCGAATCGACTGTCCATTCGATCGGCAGAGCGGGAAGCGTGTCCGCCCCGTCGAAGCTAATCGATTCGATCTGGCGGGCCGACAGGTAGTTACCGGCGGCGTCCCGAAGGCGGACGTAGTCCGAGCCGTTCGGCGGGGCGCCCGGCGTCTCGTACGACTCCGGGTTGTCCCAGTTGATCGTCGAGTTCATGGTCGGGATTCGATACGTGCCGGACTTGCCGCCACGCACCTTTCCGCCGCCGTCGAGCACTCCGTCGACGGCCACCGCCGCGGCCCACTCGTGCAGGATCTGGCGCGGGCTCTTGTTCACGCCGAACGCGTTCAGCGCCTCCTCGAGACCGGGGAGACCGTTGGCGTCACCGCGGTGGAGGGAGGTCATGAAGTCGGGCCCGTAGCGGCCGGCCAGAAGCTCCATCAGCGAGTAGGCGGCCCCGTAGTCGCAGAGGATCTCCCACTCGTGGTCGAAGTTCTGGTCGCCCCAGACGGTGAGCGAGTTCTCGGGCCCGCCGTCCCGCGGGATCGGGTTCGCGTCCGTCTGGATGCCCAGATTCCCGAGGAAGCACTGGATGTGCGAGTCGAACCCGATCTCGGTGATGGGATCCGACGGATCGACGTAGCCGGTGAGCGTCTGCGCCCAGTCGGACAGGCCCTCGTTCATCCACGTCGTCTCGTCCGGGTCCTCGTAGTGCTCGAGCAGGTGCTGGTACTCGTGCGCGAAGACGCCCTCGTAGAGGAACGGCCGCGCGGGCGCGCTCGTGCAGAGGTCCTCGGTCGGCTCGTGCGGCGGGTTCGCCCCGGTCCGGTGGATCCAGTCGAACGCGTCGATGTTCATGACGTTGCGGTCGTGGACGTCGGTCGAGAACGACCAGAAGAAGCCGGCGATATAGCTGAAGCCGTTCTGGTTGTCCGTGTCGTAGAAGTTGTCGTCGCGGACGTTGTCGATCAGGACGACGATGTTGTCGCCCTCGCCCGGCCTCGAGAGCCCCGGCCCGAAGATGCCGTCGGTGCCGGCCCGCTCGGGCGGCACGCTGAACGCGGCCGACTCCTTGGGGTAGATGTTCGTGTCGAACTCGTTGATGAAGTAGGAGACCTGCTCGTCCGTGATCTCCGTGCGCGGGCCGTTGCGGCAGTCGCCCTCGGGGAAGTCGAGCTCGCTGGCCGGCGGGAGGCTCTCGTCCGTCTGGACGTTCTCCTCGCTCGCCACCCAGACCTCGATGTGCTCGCCGACGCCGCGGAGCGTGAAGTCCTTCAGGTACGCGATGCCCGCGAAGTCGTCGAGGGCGACCCAGGACTGGACCGTCCCTACGTCGGGTGTCTCGGCCGCCTGAATCTGTGCGCCCGAGGCTCGCGCGGACGAGCCGGAGGCGCGGAGCTCCTGCTTGAGCCCGCGGATGGGCAGCGGCTGCCCCTTGTTGTAGTCGCCGCCGACCTCGACGAGGCCGACGTGCTTCGCCTTCTCCTTGCCCTTGGCCTTCCCGGCTCCGGTCACCGTCAGCGGCGCCGTGAGCGCGAGGATGCCGAGCAGGGCAAGGCAAACCGTGAAACGTCTGCTCATGCTCTCCTCTCCCTGTCGCTTGTCCCTGGGGGACGCCGATTGTTACAGATCGGAAGACGTTGTGGTATGCGAGCTACCCAAAGTCAC
>DASQWP010000005.1:0-9487 GCA_035640195.1 Gaiellaceae bacterium
TCCTCCGAGCGGCGACTCCGGCGAGAAGGAGCCCAAGGCTCCCGCCGCGCCACACCTCGACGAGGGCGGCGCCGGTCCGGATCCGGCGCCTGAGCCCACGCTCGTCTCGAGGAGCGCGCCGGCAGGCCCGTCCGAGCTCGATCCCGAGGCCGACGCCGAGGGTTCCTTCGCCACGGTCTGGCTGCATCGGACGCTTCCGGACCCGACGCCGCCTGCGAAGCGCCTCGACCAGCTCTTCGCCCAGACCCTCGCCCACGAGGCCAGAGAGGCCAGGGTCGACTGGGCGCTTGTGCTCGGCGTCCTCCGGGCTCAGGGCTTCGACGGCGGCACGATGAGCACGGCTGCCGTCCGCAACACGGCCGAGCGGCTGGCCGAGCTCGACGCCGACGAAGACGCCTGGCGTGCGCTGCTCGCCTACCGCGGCCAGACGTCCTTCGCAGACAGCGCCCTGGCGCTCTCCCACTACAACCGCGCCGTCGGCCTGGACGCTCTGGTCTCCGGCCTCCAGACTGCCAAGCCGTCGCTCCAGCAGAAGCTGCTGAACGACGAGCGCGTGAGCATCTACGAGGGCGGCCGCCTCGACGTCGCCATGGGCCGGACGGACGTCCGCGTGCTCGTGCTCCTCGAATACCTGGCGGAGTCGCACGGCCAGGTGACGGTCTCGAGCCTGACGACGGGTCACCGCGTCTACTCGCGGCCGGGCGTCGTCTCGGCGCACACCTACGGCCTCGCGGTCGACGTCGCCGCGCTGGAGTCAACGCCGATCGCCGGCCACCAGGATCCGAACGGCGTCACCGAGCGGGCCGTCCGCAACATCCTCCTCCTGCCCGCGGAGCTCCAGCCGCGCCAGGTGATCTCGCTGCTCGGCCTGGGCGGGGCCTCCTTCCCGATGGCCGACCACTGGGATCACATCCACGTCGGGTACTAGGTGCTGGTCCGCCTCGAGAGACAGGACGGCAGCACGGTGTGTGAGCGGTGTCTCCTCGCGGAGACGCCGCTCACCCGGCTTCGAGGTCTCCTCGGACGTGCCGGGCTCGAGCGGGGCGAAGGGATCCTCCTTCGCCCCGCTTCTTCCATTCACATGTGGTTCATGCGCTTCGCCATCGACGCGGTCTTCCTCGACGCGGACGGCCGCGTGCTCCGCATCGCGGCAGACCTGAGGCCGTGGCGGGTGGCGGGCTCCCGGGGCGCGAAGGCGGTCGCCGAGCTCGCGGCCGGGGAGTGCGCCCGCGTCGGGCTCCGCGAGGGCGACACCGTCGCGCTCAGGCCGGAGCCGGCGGGACCAGCACGCGCAGCCCGCGCGGCCTGATCTCGAACTCGAGCGGCGGCTCGAGGATCACGGGCTCGCCGTCCGTCGCGGCGCGGATCCGCCGGCGGCCCGTCTCGACGCGGAAGGTGGGGGACACCCACTCGGCCCAACCTTCGGCCTCCTCGACACCGCCGGCGACGGCGCGGGCGAGCATGGCGAGGAGCACCCGCCGGTCGACCGCTTCGATGACGTACGCATGGAGCAGGCCTTCCTCCAGCCCGGAGCGCCCGCCGAGGTCGGCCATGGAGGTCATGCGGTAGTCGTTGTTGGCGACGAGGACGACGAGCGCGAGATGGTCGTGACGGCGCCCCTCGACCTCGAAGGAGAGTCCGAGCGGGCGGCGTCCACGGCCGAGCGCGGCCGGCGCCATGCGGAGGAAGGCCATGAAGCGGTTGCGCGTTTTCCGGGCCGGATCGTGGACGAAGGAGGCGTAGACGCCGAGCGAGACGTTGTTCAGGAACGCGCTCCCGTTCACAAGCCCGATGTCCACCCTCCGTTCCTCACCCCGGAAGGCGGCCAGTGAGCCCACGGGGTCGCCGCGGTCGAGGCCGAGGTCTCGTGCGAAGTGGTTGCGCGTGCCGAACGGAACCGTCACGAACGGGAGGTCTCGCTCGAGCGCGACCTCCGCGACGGTGGCGAGCGAGCCGTCGCCGCCCGCTATCCCCAGCGCCGGCGCGCCCTGGTCGGCCGCCTCGCGCGCGAGAGCGCGCGCGTCCTCCCCGGAGCGGAGCTCGCGCGTCTCGACGCCGAGCCGCTCCGCCTCCTCCGCGAGCTCCGCGGCGGTCGGGCTCTCGTCGCCCGAGCGCGGGTTGACGAGGAGGAAGGGCTGCGATGCTTTAGACAGCGCCCTCGATAGCGTGGAGCGTCCAGGTGGGGCCGATGCGTACGAGGTGCCCGTCGGGGTCGGCGAGGTCGTAGACCTCCGTGCCGAAGCGGGTGCGCGTGACGGTCCCTCCTTCGATGCCCTGGCGCTCGAGACGCTCGATCTGAGGGTCGAGGTCGTCGACGGCGAGCTCGAGGCGCACGGCGCCGCCGACCTGGCGACCCCGCTCGGGGTCCCAGGTGAGGACGAGGAACGTCTGCTCCTCGAGCACGAAGAAGGCGCTGTGGGCGTTCTCGCCCTCGTCGTAGGCGGCGGCAGGCCCGCGGCCTAGGAGCCGCGTGTACCAGTCGACCGACCGGTCGAGGTCGGTGACGTAGAGATGAACGGCGGTGACGAGGCTCATGCGGCCGGCTTCCCGCGCCTCGGCCCGCCCTCGGAGGCGCGCCGCTTCTCGCGCTCCTTCTTCTTCCGCTGACGGTCGTTGCGCCAGCGCCTGATTGCTCTCGAGCCCCGTCCCATCCGAGGACGGGAACTCTATAAGCTCCGCGCCGTGCCGCTGGACCCAGGCCGCACCGTGGCGGAGCTACGCGAGCTGCGCGAGCTGACCGGGGACGAGGACGGAGCCCAGCGCGTCGCCTGGACCGACACCTGGGCGCAGGCGAAGGAGTGGCTCGCCGGCAAGCTGGCCGACACAGGAGCCGTGGTGGAGACCGACCCGGCCGGTAACCAGTGGTTCACGCTGCGAGGAGGGTCCGAGCGTGCGCTCCTGATCGGCGGCCACATCGACTCCGTGCCGAACGGCGGCTGGCTCGACGGAGCCCTGAACATGATGGCCGGAGTCGAGGTCCTGCGCCGGATCGCCGAGGAGGGCGAGCCGCCGGTCACCGTCCGGCTCGTCAACTGGGCCGACGAGGAGGGCGCGCGCTTCGGGCGCTCGCTCTTTGGCTCGAGCGCCGCCTCCGGGACGATGGACGACCAGGGCGAGCTGCGAACGCGCACGGATGCACAGGGCACCTCGCTCCCGGACGCACTCGCCGAGCACGGCGTCGAGCTCGACCGCGCGCTCGATGCCCGAAGCCAACTCGAGAGCGCGGACGCCTATCTCGAGCTCCACATCGAGCAGGGCCCGGTGCTCGAGTCGCTCGACCTCCCGCTCGGCGTCGTCCTCGGCACCTTCGGGGTCGAGCGGCACCAGATCACGTTCCGCGGCCAGGCAGCCCACGCCGGGTCGACGCCGATGGACAAGCGGCGCGACGCGCTCGCGGGCGCCGCCAAGCTCGCCCTCGAGATCCGCGACATCGCCAGGCGGACGGGCGACGGGGCGGTCTGCACGATGGGAAGCTGCGTGACAAAGCCCGGGATCGTCACCTCCGTGGTCGAGACCTGCACCGTCCTCCTCGACCAGCGGCACCTCGATGCGGAGAGGCTCGCGGCGATGCTCCGCGAGGCCAAGGAGGCGAGCGAGCGCTTCGCCCGCGAGGAGGACGTCGACGTCGAGTGGGAGCGGGTGTGGGCGATCCAGCCGATCCTGTTCGACGACGAGCTGATCGAGCTCGCCGACGAGGCGGTGACCGAGGTCGCCGGAACGTCGCACCGACTGCCGAGCGGGCCGCTCCATGACGCGGCCGAGGTCGCCCGCGCCGGGGTCCCGACGGTCATGCTCTTCGCGCAGAGCTTGCGCGGCCTCTCGCACACGAAGCTCGAGGACACGAAGCCCGAGCACATCGAGCTGTCCGTCCAGGCGCTCGACCGTCTGGCCGCGAAGACGCTCGACCGGGTCGCCCGCTAGCAGCGGAGGCTGACCCGTTCGGGTGGCGAGGCGGCCCGCCGCCATGCCGATGCTCGCAGCGTGAGGGGCTCGCGAGCCGCACACGTCCAGCGCTTGGCGCAGGCCTGCCGCGCGATCCTGCTCTACGGCGTCCTCCTGGCGAACCTGCTCGCCCTCGTCTTCGTGCGCTCGACGGCCCCTCCCCACCTCCTGGCGGGAGCGGTGGCGGTCTCGCTCGCGCTGCTCTACGTGGTCGGACGCCGGGATGCGGCCTTCCGCGTGTGGGCCGTCTACATGCTTGCGTTCCTGCTCTTCGCCCACCTGCGGGGCCTCACCGACGAGACCGGCATTCCGGCCAGGTTCGACTACGTCGTCAACCTCGAGCAGACGCTCTTCGCCGGCACGACGCCCACGCTGTGGCTCCAGGAGCGCCTCTACGCGGTGGGCGAGATCGGGCCAGCCGAGATCGCGAGCGTCGCCGTGTACACGAGCTACTTCCTCGTGCCGCACCTCGTCGCCCTCGCCCTCTGGTGGCGACGGCCGGAGCTCTTCGGCCGCTTTGCCGCCGCCCTCCTCGGAACCGCCTACCTCGGCCTCGCCGTCTCCTTCGCGGCGCCGACGGCGCCGCCCTGGCTCGCCGGCCAGGCCGGACATCTGCCCTTCGTCTCGCGAGTCGTCCAGGACGTGACGAACGGCGTCGACCCGTCGATCTACGAGCGAGGTTACGAGATCGTGGGCGCGAACCCCGTATCAGCGATGCCGTCGCTACACATGGCGATGACCGTTCTCGTGCTCTTTGCGGCCTGGAGGGGGAGGCTTCCCGTGCGCGTCGCGGGCCTCCTCTACGCGCTGGCGATGGGCTTCGCGCTCGTCTACGCGGGCGAGCACTACGCCGTCGACCTCGTCGCGGGCGGGGCGGTGGCCGCTCTCGCCTGGCGGGTCGCCGGCGCGGGCGACCGCGTATGGCTCCGCCGCCCGCTGCGGACGCTCGCGCGGCGCGTCTAGATGGTTGATCGGAAAGTGTGGTGCCGGCGGGGGCGTCCGTGACCGAGCATGGCGCCGCGATCGTCCGCAGCCCGTACCTGGAAGGTACGGGTCAGGAACGAGCGTGGTGCCAGGCGATGTGTCACGGGCGTCATCCGGCGGTGCCACGGTTTCCGGTCAATTTTCGATCAATCATCTAGGGCCTCGGCGCGGTGATGTGGTGCCCGACCTTGCGCGGGTCCCCGCCCCGGCCTTCCTTGCTCACGTGGATCGCCACGCGGCCGTTGCTCCGCTCGATCTCCCGCACGATCCACGGTCGGCCGTCGACGGAGGAGCGCCCCAGCTCCGCGCCGACGTCCGGGATCTCGCCCTCGTGGACGCCTCGCCAGAGCTCCTGGCCCCGGGAGTTCTCCCGGACCCAGACGACCTCGGCGTCGATTCCGGCGTCGGGCGGAGCCGCGCCGCCCGCCTCCCAGACCGCCTGCGGCTCGAAGGTGGGCTGCTCGGCGCGCACGATCTCCCGGAGCGCCTGGCGAAGCTCCTCCGGCGTCGGGTTCCCCCAGAACCAGAAGCCGCACCAGTGCCGATGGATGCGGAGCCGCGAGTCGAGGACGAACGTGAAGGGGAGGTAGGGGCGGTGGAGCTCGTCCGTCAGCTCGAGCAGGTCGAGCTCCTCGGCGACCGTCCGCTCCTCGTCGGAGAGGAAGGGGAAGTCGGCGCCGAGACCCGCGCGGAAGGCGCCGTTCACGTACGGCTCGTCCACGGTGACGACGGCGATCCGTCCGTACTCGCGCTGGATCTCGTCCTGGTGGGTGACGAGGTTGCGCAGCCGCACCTGCTCCTTCGGGCACCACCAGCCGCGCACGAAGGCGAGCACCAACGGCTGCTCCTTGGCGATCTCGCCCAGCGAGAGCTCCTTGCCCGTGGTCTCGGGCAGGCGCAGGTCGGGGAACGGGTTGCCGGGTCTCAGGTCGTCTCTCATCGTCTCCCCCTGGATAGGCCGATCAGGTAACGGGGTATCCGCCGTCGCGCGGTCGAAACCGCCTCCACGAGAGCCAACGCCGCCTCGTCGCCGTGGATTCCCTCCCCGTGCCCGCAAAGGACGTGGCCCGGTGCCAGGCACCGGGCCAGGTCCCGAAGGGGCCTCGGCAGAACCGGCCGGAGCAGCGGGTGCACCGCCAGACGCTCGCCGGGCGCGCGGTAGTAGCGCGCCGTGCCGAGCGCGTCGGCGCACACGAGCACACGCTCCTCGGGCCACCAGAGCGCCGCCTCGCGCCATCGGCGCCGGTCGCGCACGCCGACGATCTCGAACGGCGAGCCGGGGAGGCCGCCGAAGGGCAGGCGGTGGAGCGGCACGCCGAGCCGCTCGGCGAGGCGCGCGCAGTCGCGCTCGTGGCGGTCGAGCAGCTGGACGACGCCGGCCGGCTCGCCGAGCGCGCGGACCCGCTCCTCGACGCTCTTCCCGTCGACCGGGTCGAGCAGCCACACGCGCCCGCCCGCCCGCAAGGCGTGCGAGGCGCGTTCCAGGAGGGCCGGCTCGGGCGCGATCCAGCCGAAGCCGAACGCCGTCTCGTCGCAGAAGCGGACGTCCACGTGCCGGTTCTACCCGTTGCCCGCCCGCCGCGGTATGAGCCACAACTCATTTGCGGGCCCTAGCAGTCGAAACTAGAATTTAGGCATGTCTAACTCTCGCACCGGCGTCACCCGCCGGCAGCTGCTCGTCGGCGCAGCGCCGGTCGTCGCGGCTGCTCCCTTCGCCGGGCTCGCGTTCGCCAACGGGCGCGAGCGGGAGGCTTCCCACCGCGGTCACGACAGGCCGCACGCCGGCCATGCGGCCATGATCGGGCCGGAGGTTCCCGCCCCCGGCGGCCCCCACGACCTGGACGCCCTCACCTACCCACCCGCGGCGCTTCCGTACGAGCCGGGCCGCATCCGCGAGTACAGCCTCGTGGCCCAGGACGTCGACGTCGAGGTCGCCCTGGGCGTCACGTACCCCGCGTGGACGTACAACGGCACCGCGCCGGGGCCGGTGATCCGGGCTACGGAGGACGACCTCCTGCGCGTCCGCTTCGCCAACGGAGGCTCCCACCCGCACACGATCCACTTCCACGGCATCCACCCCGCGAACATGGACGGGGTCTTCGAGATCGTGAACCCGGGCGAGGAGTTCACGTACGAGTTCCCGGCGCGGCCGTACGGGATGCACCTCTACCACTGCCACGCCACGCCGCTCAAGAAGCACATCCACAAGGGGCTCTACGGCGCCTTCATCATCGACCCGAGAGAGCCTCGCCCGCCGGCGCAGGAGCTCGTCATGGTCATGAACGGCTTCGACACCGACGGCGACGGCGAGAACAACTTCTACGCCGTAAACGGGCCGGCCTTCTACTACGCGAAGCATCCGCTCCGCGTCAGCCGCTCGCAGACGGTCCGCATCTACCTCGCCAACCTGACCGAGTTCGATCTCATCAACTCCTTCCACCTCCACGGCGACTTCTTCCGCTACTACCCGACCGGCTCGACGGACCACTTCGAGTACACGGACACGGTCATGCTCTGCCAGGGCGAGCGAGGCGTCATCGAGATCGATTTCGCCAACACGGGCCTCTTCATGTTCCACGCGCACCAGTCCGAGTTCGCGGAGCTCGGCTGGATGGGCTTCTTCGACGTGCAGGACTGATGGAGTCGGGCTCGCTGGCAGAGAGGTCGCGGGCGGTGACGATGCGGTGGCGCCTCTGGGCGCTCGTCCCCATCCTGCTCCTCGTCGGGACGGTCTCGCTCTTCGCGGCCTCCGGCGGGTCCCTCCTCGACCTCGTGGGCCGAAGCCCACCGCCCGCGGACGAGTTCGACATCCGGAGGATCGAGCTCGAGCCCGGAGAGATCCGCATCCGGGTGACGAACCCGCAGCGGGAGGACCTCACGATCGCCACCGTCACGGTCGACGACGCGATCGTCCCGTACGAGCTCGACGGGTCCGCCACACTCGAGCGCCTGCGGTCGGCAACGGTCGTCGTCCCCTACGACTGGGTGGAGGACGAGCCGCTCTCGGTGGGAATCACGAGCTCGACCGGCATCCAGACGACCGGGGACGTCGCGGCTGCGGTGGCGACGCCGGGCCCGACGGCGGAGGGCTTCCTCGGCTATGCGCTCATCGGCTTCATGGTCGGCGTCCTCCCTGTCGCCCTCGGCCTCCTCTGGCTCCCGTCGCTCCGGCGCGCGGCGCCCGACTGGCTCGCCGCGTTCATGGCGCTGACGGGTGGCCTCCTGACCTTCCTCGCCCTCGACGCCCTCGCGGAGGCGCTCGAGCTCCAGGCGGCGCTGCCCGGAGCGCTCGGCGGCACCGGGCTCGTGCTCCTCGGCGTGGGGGCGAGCTACCTGGGGCTCACGTTCGTGTCGCAGCGGTTCGCAACCGCGGGCGCGGGGCGGGGCGGGGTTCTCGGCGGCCTCGCGCTCGCCACGCTCGTCGCGATCGGCATCGGCCTGCACAACCTCGGCGAGGGGCTCGCCATCGGGACGTCGTTCGCGCTCGGGGAGCTGACGCTCGGCACCTTCCTCATCATCGGCTTCATGGTGCACAACGTCACCGAGGGGCTCGGCATCGCGGCCCCGGTCGCCGAGCGGCGCGGAATCGGCGTCGGCCGCCTGGCCCTGCTGGCGCTCGTCGCCGGCGCTCCGACCATCTTCGGCGCCTGGATCGGCGGCTACGTGACGAACGACGTGCTCGCCGTTCTCTTCTTCGCCGTCGCGGCGGGAGCCGCCCTCCAGGTGGTTGTGGAGGTAGGCCGCTACGTCGCCCGGCGGGCTCCCGGAGGGCTCACCTCCGGGTACGTCGTGGGCGGCTTCCTGGCCGGGATCGCGATCATGTACCTCACCGGGCTCCTCGTCGGGTAGGAACCCGGTATGAACGGCGGGGGATCACCCAGGGGGGTGATAACCGCTCCTCCGGATCGGACGATACTCCGAACCAGGACGCAGCGAACGACGTCCGACCTGCGGCACATGACTTGGAACAGTTTCAGCCCCCCGGCGACACCGGCGTCCCCGAGGACTCGGAAGGAGAGGCGTTGAGCACGCCGCTCAGAGAGCGCCCCGACGCGCCCCTCGGCACGCTCATCTTCCGCGCCGGCCTTCTGCCGGCGGAGGCGATCGAGAACGCGCTCGAGGAGGGCGTGAAGACGGGCAAGCGGCTCGGCGAGATCCTCACCGAGCGCGGCCTCATCCAGGAGGCCGACCTGGCCCGCCTGCTGGCGGGGCAGAAAGGGCTCAGCTTCGTGACGCTGCGCGAGCAGATCGTCGACCCGGCAGCCGCCGGCCTCTTCAGCGAGGATCAAGCGCGCCTCTTCCGTGCGCTCCCCTACGCGTTCGAGGACGGGGTGCCGGTGGTTGCGATCGCCGATCCCACCGACGACGTGCTCACGCGGAACGTCCGCGAGGCTCTGGCCCGGGATGATGCGAAGTTCGTCGTCTCGATCCGGAGCGAGCTCGCGGAGATCATCGGCGAGGTGTACGCGGAGGGCGTCTCCCCGGCGGCGGCTCCTGCTCCCCAGTCCGAGGCGCCGTTCGTTCCGGACACGACGGGGTCTGACCCCGGCGTGGCCGCTTC
>DASQWP010000006.1:0-3824 GCA_035640195.1 Gaiellaceae bacterium
CGGGCTACGACCTGCCCATCGCCCTGGCCGTGCTGGCGGCCTCCCATCAGATCCCGCCGGAGCTGCTCGCGCAGCACGCCGCCGTCGGCGAGCTGGCGCTGGACGGGCGCTTGCGCCCCGTGGCCGGCGCGATCGTGGCCGCGGAAGCGGCCCGGCGAGGCGGGCTGCCCCGGCTTCTGTGTCCGCGCGAGTCGGCCCCGGAGGCGGCCCTGGCCGGCATCGACCCCGTTCCGCTGAGTCACCTCGCCGAGGCCGGCGCGTACCTGCGGGGGCGCCACGAGCCCGAGCCCGTGGAGGCGCCGAGCTTCGGCTCGAGCAACGGCGCCGGGCCCGATCTCGCCGAGGTGCGCGGTCAGGAGCGAGCGCGGCGCGCGCTCGAGATCGCGGCCGCGGGCGCGCACAACCTTCTCCTTGCCGGGCCGCCCGGCACGGGCAAGACGATGCTCGCCCGCCGCTTGCCGAGCATCCTCCCGCCGCTCACGCTCGAACAGGCGCTGGAGGTGACCCGCATCCACTCCGTCGCGGGCGTCCTTCCGCCCGGACGTCCGCTTGTCGACCGACCGCCCTTCCGCGCGCCCCACCACACGGCGTCGGCCCCCGCCGTCGTGGGAGGCGGCCCGGGCCCGAGGCCGGGAGAGGCGAGCCTCGCGCACCACGGCGTCCTCCTGCTCGACGAGCTCGCCGAGTTCACGCGGCCCGTGCTCGAGGCGCTCCGCCAACCGCTCGAGGACGGCGCCGTCGCCATCGCCCGCGTCGGCGGGCAGGCGATCTTCCCGGCCCGCTTCCTGCTCGCCGGCACGATGAACCTCTGTCCCTGCGGGGCGCGGGGCGATCCCGCCGCCGAGTGCGTCTGCCCGCCTCAGCGGCTCGCCGCCTACCAGGCCAAGCTGTCGCGGGCGCTGCTCGACCGCTTCGATCTCGTGCTGTACCTTCCGCGGCCGCGCTCCCGCGAGCTCGATGCCGCTCCGGGCGAGCCCTCGAAGACGGTGCGGGAACGCGTCGAGGCCGCGGCCGCCCGGCTCGGCGAGGGCGTTCCGCGGCTCGGGAGCGAGGCGCGCACGCTCCTGGCCCGGGCGGTGGACACGCTGCCGCTCTCCGCGCGCGGGCGGGCGCGCGTCCTCCGCGTGGCGGGCACGATCGCGGCTCTCGCCGAAGTGGGGGAGGTGGGGGCCGAGCACATCGCGGAAGCCCTCTCCTACCGCGCGCCGCCCGAGGTGGCCTCGTGACCTTCGCCCGCCTTCGGCTCGCTCCCGTGGGGGAAATCAGGTTTCCCCCACGTGCCCCCTTCTTCGATGCAGAGGGGGAACCTCTCGGTTCCCCCTCACCCCCTCCACGCGCTCATAGGTCAAAGGTCGGCCTATGAGCGCGCCCTCCGTCGCACGCGGGCGGTCGGGGTACCCGCCGCTCCTCGCCGAGCTCCACGACCCCCCGGCCCGGCTCTTCTTCCGCGGCGGGCCCGCGGACCTGCTGGCGCGGCCGGCCGTCGCGATCGTCGGCGCGCGGAGCTGCTCGTCGTACGGAGCACAGGTCGCACGGGAGCTCGCCCGGGAGCTCGCGGGCGCGGGCGTCGTCGTCGTGAGCGGGCTCGCCCGGGGCATCGACGGCGAGGCGCACCGGGGTGCTCTCGCCGGGGATGGGGTCACCGTCGCGGTCCTGGGGTGCGGAATCGATCGCGACTACCCGCGCAGCCACGCCGAGCTCGCGCGGCGCATCGCGGAGGACGGGCTCGTCGTCTCCGAGTACCCGCCCGGCGTGGAGCCGGCGCCGTGGCGCTTCCCGG
Source organism: Gaiellaceae bacterium (assembly GCA_035640195.1). Lineage (GTDB taxonomy): Bacteria > Actinomycetota > Thermoleophilia > Gaiellales > Gaiellaceae > DASQWP01. Next base: position 1,781 of record DASQWP010000006.1, read on the forward strand.
CCCGCAACCGCATCATCGCCGGACTTGCCCTCGCAACCGTCGTGGTCGAGGCGCGTGAGCGCTCCGGAGCGCTGATCACCGCCGACTTCGCGCTCGAGCTCGGCCGCGACGTCTTCGCCGTTCCCGGCGAGATCACCGCCGCGCTCTCGGCGGGCACGAACGACCTCCTGCGCCAGGGGGCGGCCCCGCTCCTCTCCGCCGACGACATCCTGGGCGCGATCGGGCTCGAGCGGGCGCCCCCTGCTCGAACGGCGGTCCTCTCGCCCGCTGCGGAGGCCGTGCGCGCGACCCTCCGGGACGGAGCGCGGGCGGCCGACGAGGTGGTTCGGGCCGTCGGGCTCGGAAGCGCAGAAGTGGCGGCCGCGCTGGTCGAGCTCGAGCTCGCCGGGCTGGCGACGTCCGCGGAGGGGGTGTACCGCTGCCCGTCCGGCCGTTAGTCGCGGAAGGTCTCGGGGTGGTCTCGCGCCCGCGTGAAGAGCCCGTCGTCGATGTTTCGGCCCGTGACGAGGAGGACGCGCGTGCCCTCGACGTCCTCGAGCTGGGGCAGCGCGGCGAGCGCCGCGGCGGCCGCTCCCTCGGCGCGCATTCCCGCCTCGGCGTAGGCGGCGAGCGCCCCTGCGATCTCGCGCTCGGAGACGAGGAGCATGCGGCTCGCCACCTCGCCGAGCACGTCGACCGCCAGCGGAATCGCGACGCGGACGGCCAGCCCGTCGGCGAAGGTCGAGCAGCGCGTGCTCTCGACCACATGCCCGGCTTCCCAGCTCTGAGCCATGACCGGCGCCTCCTTGGCGGCCACTCCGATGCGCTGCGTGTCCGGCGAGAGGTCGCAGACCCTGAGACCGATGCCGCCGAGCAGCGCGCCGTTCCCGACCGGGACGATGACTGCGGCCGGAGTCTCGTCGACCTGGTCGAGGATCTCGTCCGCGATCGCTCCGTACCCCTGGTACTGCTCGGGCTCAGCCCCGTCCTCGAAGAAGGGCAGCCCCTGCTCGTCCGCCCAGCGCCGGGCCTCGACCTTCGCCTCGTCGAGGTCAGCGCCGGCGAGACGCAGCTCGGCGGCAAGCCCGCCGATGAGCTCCAGCTTCGCCTGCGAGGCCGCTTCCGGCGCGTAGACGACGGCGCGCAGCCCGAGACGCTCGGCCGCCCAGGCGGTCGCGGCACCGTGATTGCCCGTGGAGGCCGTCACGACGGCCGGGGCGCCTTCCTCGCGGTATCGCTCGAGCACCGGCAGCGCGCCCCGCCACTTGAAGGCGCCGAGCTCGTGCACGTCCTCGCGCTTGAGGAGGAGGCGGCGATCGCCGGCGAGGGAGGCGGGCGCTTGCTCGAGAGGCGTGGGCAGCTCCGTCATGCGAAGAGACGAGTCGGATTCTCCGTGAGAACGGCGCGCCGCACGCCCTCTCCCAGCTCGGAGAGGGTGTTCAACGTCGGCCGCGAGTCGATGACCGGCGCGTCGCTTCCGTAGAGCAGCTGTCCGGCGCCATGTGTCTCGAGGCAGAGCGCGAGTGCGCGCCGGCCGTAGGAGGCGGTCTCGAGGTGGACGTTCGGAGCAACCGTCCGAGGCTCCTCGATGCCGCGAGAGCGAAGCCGCTCCAGCTGGATCGGTGCGCCGCCCGCGAGGATGGCGAAGATCACCTGGACGCTCTCTTGGTGCTCCGCCAGCTCCGTCGTCCACGCGAGATAGGCCGCTTGCATCTGCGCCGTGTAGGAAGCGAGCGCAGCCCACCACGAAGGTGCATCCGGGCGCGCGGCCTCCGGAGGGCCGGGGTGGACGAAAAGCACCTGCCCGGCATGCCCGAGCTCGCCGGGGAGCGTGCCGAGGCTTCCCGCGGCGGCTGCGGCGGAGACGCACGCGCCCGCAAACCCGCCGAGGCACGCTCCGCAAGCGAGTGGGAGCAAGCGTCCGCCCGAGGCGGCGGCGAGCTCGACGATTCCCTCGTGGTAGGCGTCGGCGAGCTCCCGGTGACGCTCCCAGCCGAGCGTTGGGGGGAGTGAGACGACGGCGATGTCGATCCCGTCTCGGTCGAGGAGCGCGAGGCGCGACTCG
>DASQWP010000007.1:0-2240 GCA_035640195.1 Gaiellaceae bacterium
CCGTAGCGAGGACTTGTGCTCGCTGATCGCTGGGGAGCGTCTCGGCCGGGTCGAGTCTCGACGCGAGCTCCTCGGCCTCGGAGGGGCTCAGGGCCTCAAGAGTGAGGATTGGCTGAAGGCCATCCGGATGCCCTTCCTCCAAAATCTCAGGCCGCGCGAGACAGACGAGCAGGATCGGAGCGCCGTTGCCTACGTCGAGAACGTGTTGGACGAGATCTAAAAGGCTCGACTCTGCCCAGTGCACGTCCTCGAAGACGAGAATTATTGGGCGCTCGCTGGCGAGCTGCTCGAACAAACGGCGGGCCGCCCAACGGAGCTCTTCGACTGGATAAACGTCTTCCACGAGGCCGACGATGGCTGCGAGGTGCCGAGCGATCCGCTCACCATCGGCAAGTCCCGCGACGACCGCGTTGAGCGCCGGGACGGTCTCATCCGGCGCGAGCTCACGGATCATCTCGCGAAGTGGCCAATACGTGATCCCCTCCCCGTACGCCAGGCAACGTCCTGTGAGGACGCGCGCCTCGGGCTCCGCCAAGGAGGCGAACTCTCGCGCAAGGCGAGACTTGCCGATGCCGGCCTCGCCGACAATCGTGACGAGGTGCGGACGCCGCTCCAGAACGGATCGGGCCAGGGCCTTGCGCAGTTCGGCCAACTCTTTCCTGCGTCCGACGACGGGGGTCTCGAGGAGGAGCGGGCGAGGAGCAGTACCACGTTGGACTCCGACCAGGCGCCAAGCGTTCGCCCTGTCGAGGCCGGCCGCATCGAACTGGGCGGAATTGGCCGCGAGCCGGCAGGTCAACTCGCCCGCGAGCACATCGTCCGGCGTAGCGGAGGCAAGAAGCTGGGCTGCTGCCCGAACCACGGGACCGCGTACGACCGGTTCGCGGCCGGCCAGGACCTCGCCGGTATCCACGGCCGCACGCGAGACGACCCCGATCTCTCGGAGCTCGGCCACCGCGTGCAAGCTCCGTACCGCGTCGTCCTCGTGTGCGACGGGGCTGCCGAAGACGGCCATGACGGTTCCGTCGGGCACTAGCTCCACAACGGCGCCGTACCGCTGGAATACCTCCTCAGCGCGCTCGAGCGACCGTGTCAGCACGGGACGAAGCGCCTCCGGGTCGCGCTCGGCCTCGCCGGCGGCGAGCTCGACGAAGGCGACGGTGACGACCCTGCGTGTCTCGCGCACCTCGGGCGTCCGGCGATGGGGCGCTCCGGGGCCGATGAGCGACTCCTCCTGAGCGAGGATTGCCCGCTCGAGTTGGCGCAACTCCTTGCTCGGCTCGACGCCGAGCTCCTCGGAGAAGGTCATCCGTGCGGCCCGATAGGCGGCGAGAGCGTCCGCCTGGCGGCCCGCCCGGTAGAGCGCGAGCATGAGCTGCGCGCGAAAACGCTCCCGGAAGGGAGCGGCAGCGATCAGCTCCTCGATTTTCGCAACCAACTCTGCGCCTTTGCCGAGCTCCAGGTCTGCCTCGAGCCATTCCTCCTCGGCCAAGAGGCGGAGTTCCTCCAAGCGCGCGATCTCCGTCTGGGCGAACGGCTCGTAGGCGAAATCGGCCAGGGGCGGGCCGCGCCAGAGGCTGAGCCCGTTCGCGAGCCTGGAGGCGGCAACCATGCAGTCCCCCTCACCGAGCGCATCCCTCCCTTCGGCGAGCAGCCGCTCGAAGCAGGCAATGTCGACGGACTCGGGATCGACTGCGAGCAGGTAGCCAGGAGGCCGCGTCGCGACAACGTCCGCGCCGAGCAGCTTGCGGAGCTTGGACACGTACACCTCGACCATGTGCCGGGCCGTCGGAGGCGGCGACTCGCCCCAGAGCCCGTCGACGATCCGGTCAACCGAGACGACAGTTCCTCGGTGCAGGCAGAGGAGCGCGAGGAGGGCGCGCGCGTGTGCACCTCCGAGGCGGATCGGTTGGCTCCCTCGACTCAGCTCGAGCGGTCCGAGCAAGCAAATCTCCGGCGACCCTTTGCCGGCGCCGCGCACCTCCCGAGCGAGCTGCGGCCGTACGCTCACGTTGAGCCGATTTTGAGCCTCTCCTCCTAGCCTCGCAACGGTCCCACGAGCAAGGAGGTCGGACTGAAGGGCAAGAAGGTCAGCGGACTCGCGCTCGGCCTCGCCGCGGTGGCGCTCTTCTCGGCGCCCGCGCAAGCCGTTCCTCGACGAGGGCGGGGGAGCCGCTTCGTCCAGCCCAACTCCGCAGATGCGGGTCGTCGTGGGCTTCGACTGGAGCGACGCGGGCGTC
>DASQWP010000008.1:0-4808 GCA_035640195.1 Gaiellaceae bacterium
CGTGCCGAAGGCCGGACTTCCGCCCGCCCGGCTCGGCATCCACGCGCGGGGTCGGTCGTCTTCCGCGAGGGCGACTACTTCGGCCGCACGGTGAACGTCGCGGCCCGCATCGCGGATTACGCGCGCCCGCGGGAGGTACTCGTCAGCGAGGACGTCCGCCGGGCCGCCGGGCTCGAGGGCGTCTCCTTCAAGGAGATCGGCGAGATCCCGTTGAAGGGGATTCCGACGCCCGTGAGCCTCTACCGGGCCGCGGGGTAGCTCTCACCAGGGACTCTGGGAGCGCGACTCGAGGCGCAGCCGCTCCTCCGCCAGGCGCCGCTCCTGCTCGTGGAGGTCGCGCTCGGCGCGGCGGCGAGCCTCCGCGTCTTCCCGGAGCGAGAGGCGGCGGCGATCGCGCCGTCGCGCGAGCCACGCTCGCAGGTGCCGGATCATGAGTCGAATGATACGCGCGGCGGCTTCGCCGAGGCGCGCGCCCGGCCGCCGGTGCGTCAGCGGACGCTAGCCGCCAGGCAGGCGGTCGGTGGTGGAGGCGATGCGCTGCTGCCGCTCGGCCATGGCGGCCTCGGCCTTGCGCCGCTCGAGCTCCGCCTGCCGGCGGACGGCCTCCTCCTCCACGAGGTCGCGGTCGCGACGCTTCCAGAGCTTCGCACGAATCCGAGCCAACATGGGCGTAAGTGTACTCCGCTACGGTTGAGCTCGGCATGGCTGCGCCCGTGGCCCGCGACCAGGAGCTCGAGCTCCGGATCGACTCGCTCGCCTACGGCGGGAACGGCGTCGCGCGCCTGAACGGCTTCGTCGTCTTCGTCCGCCGCGCGCTCCCCGGGGACACCGTGCGCGCGCGCGTGACGAAGGTGAAGCGCAATCACGCCGAGGCCGTCTCGCTCGAGGTCGTCGAGGCGGGCGCGCCCCGCGTCGACGCTCCCTGCGCGCACTACCCCGCCTGCGGCGGCTGCCGCTTTCAGGATCTCGCGTACGAGGCCCAGCTCGAGGCCAAAGCCCGGCAGGTCGCAGACGCCCTCGCCCGGATCGGCCGTCTCTCGGGCTTCGAGCTCGAGCCGGCCGTTCCGGCGGAATCCGTCTTCCACTACCGGAACAAGCTCGAGTACTCCTTCGCCGAGACGCCCGAGGGGCTCGCCTTGGGCTTCCACCGCGCCGGCCGCTGGGACGAGGTGCTGGACGTCGAGCGCTGCTGGCTCACGACCGACCTCGGGAACGCGATTCGGAACGCCGTCAAGGAGTGGGCGCGCGCGCAGGGGCTCGCCCCGTTCGACCAGGAGCGGCAAGAAGGCTACCTGCGCCACCTCGTCGTCCGCGAAGGGCGCAACACGGGGCAGGCTCTCGTCGTGCTCGTGACGGCCCCGGGAGAGCTCGTCGCCGCGGAGAGCTTCGTCGAGGCGCTGCGCCGCTTCCCCGAGGTGCGCTCGATCCACTGGGCGGTCAACGACACGCCGGCCGAGGTGACGAACCTCCCGAGCCGGCTGCTCTGGGGCGAGGACGCGATCGAGGAGGAGATCCTCGGCCTCCGCTTCCGCATCCGTCCGAACGCGTTCCTGCAGACGAACACGGCCATGTGCGAGATCCTCTACCGGCTCGCGGCCGAGTACGCGGGCCTCACCGGCCAGGAGACCGTCTACGACCTCTACTGCGGCACGGGCACGATCGCGCTCACGGTCGCGCGGGACGCGCTCACGGTCTGGGGCATCGAGTCCTCGGAGGAGTCCGTCGTCTGCGCGGTGGAGAACGCCGAGCTGAACGGGATCGCCAACGCGGCCTTCTTCGCGGGCGACGCGGGCGCCGACCTGGACGAGCTCCGGGAGCGCGCCGGACCGCCGGACGTGGTCGTCGTCGACCCGCCGCGCGCCGGGCTCTCCGGAAAGGCGCTCCGCGGGATCGGACGCCTCGAGGCGCCGCGGATCGTCTACGTCTCCTGCAACCCGACCACGCTGGCCGGGAACTCCAAGGAGCTCGCCGCCGAATGGGGCTACCGGCTCGAGCGCGTCCGGCCGGTCGACATGTTCCCGCACACGCCGCACGTCGAGGCGGTTGCGCTCCTCACGCGTGAGTGACGTTCCCGCCCTCCTCGACCGCCTCGACACGACCGCCTGCGTCGTCACGACCGCGCACGAGGGGCGGGCCGCCGGGTGCCTCGTCACCTACCTTACCCCGGCGAGCATCACGGCCGCCCGCCCCCGCCTGCTCGTCCTGACCTCGCACGAGAACCTGACGCACGAGCTCGTCGGACGGAGCGGCGTCCTCGCCGTCCATCCGCTCGCCCGCCGCCAGGACGAGTGGATACGGCGCTTCGGCTTCCAGTCGGGTCGCGAGGTGGACAAGTTCGCCGGTCTGGCCTGGCAGCCGGGCGAGACCGGGGCTCCGCTCCTCGCCGACGCGCTCGGCTGGGTCGAGGGCCGCGTCCTCGAGTCGATGGACTGCGGCGACCACACGGCCCGGCTCGTCGAGCCGCTCGCCGCCACCCTGCGCGACCCCGCAGCCGTGCCGCTCCGCGCGGCGGAGATCTACGCGCTCGGGCTCGACGAGCCCCGCTCGTCCGCGCTCTTTCCCCCGTCGCGGTGACCGGGGCGGAGGCTCCGCCAGATGAGGTCGGCGTTCACGAGCACGAAGGCGGCCGAGAGGAGGGGAAGCGCGGGCAGGCCGGCGACGTCGGCGCCGACGGCGATCGCAAGCGTTGCCCCGAAGGACAACGCCATCGCCAGCCACGTCAGGCCGGTACGGAGCCGGAAACGCACAGCGGCCGCGAGGAAGAGGGCGAAGAACAGCACGTCCGGAAGCCCGAGCTGTGCCGAGTTGTGCTCCCCGGGGAGGGGGAAGGCGATCGAGAGCGCGTCGAAGACCTCGGGTTGCTCCTCGACGATCACCTTCGTCGGCCCCTGGAAGACCGAGTAGGTGTCGACCGGGACGATCAGGAGGGCGACGAGGAGCACCCAGCTCACGGCCTCGAAGAACGTGAGGAACCACCAGCCGGCGGCGGTGACGGCCGCGAACTTGGCGAAGTTCGCGGCCACGTCGAGCCCGAGGAGCTCGAGGACGACGGCGAGCGCTCCGAGCCCGAGGGCGGCGCCTCCGAGCGAGCGCGCGCCGGCCCGGCGCAGGAGTGGGAGCGCCAGCCAGGTGAGCAGGAACGTTCCCGGAATGAGGACGACGGCCAGGAACGTGACGTCGCCCCACGTCGACAGGTCCCGGAGGTCCTCCGAGAAACCGTAGTAGAGCGCGATCCCGGCGACGACCGCTAGTAGGGCGGGAGCTCGGCCCACCAGGAGCCGAGAGCCTTGAAGGCCTCCCAGAAGGCCCGCTTGGATGCCTGCTCGTCGAGGCACTCGTCGATGTCCGGGACGAGCAGGGCGTCGATCGTCGGAGTGAACCGCTGGATCTCGCCCGGCCGATCCTCGACCTCGTCCGAAAGTGGGAAGCCGACGGCGTTCAGGCACGTCCGGGCATCTTGCCCCATGACGACGACGATCTTCGGCTGGACGACGTGGAGCTCGCGCGCGAGCCACCGCCGTGCGTCCTCGTCCTCGACGCCCTCGAACTTGGCGACGTTCGTCCCGTAGACGGCCGCCGGGTCCACCTGCAGGCGCTTGATCGACTTGAGGAGGGCCTGCCCGGCGCGGCCGAAGAAGGCGACGCCTTCGTGCACCTCCGCCGTCTGAGGCCGGTTCTTCAGGAGGAAGACCTCCGCGAGCGGCCCGCCTGAGCCGAGCACCGGCACGCGGTTGGGGCCCGCCGCCTGGGCGATCTCGTGGCCGAGCTCGTTGATCTCGGCGATCGCCTTCTTCAGGTAACGGTCGGAGATGTCGTCGGCGGACACAGGCACGGGAGAGTTCAGCCGTAGTTCGGGGGCTCCTAGCGCACCCCTGCCTTCGCCCGCCTCTCGCGCGCCTGCGCCACCCACTTGAGACCCTGGAGATAGACGAGCGACTTCGGCCGGCGCAGGATCTCGGCCGTCGCCAGGCTGATGAGGAACTCCTCGGGAGTCTCGAAGGCGCGCATGCGCACGAGCCCGGTGCCGACTCCCTGGAGTACGTGGGCGTCGGACCCGGCGCCCATCGTCAGGTTGTACTTGCGCGCGAAGCGGAGCGCCTCGTCGTTGAAGCCCTCGAAGAGGAGGCGGGCGTTGTAGACCTCGAAGACGTCGATCTCGGCCAGGTGGCGGTGGAGGGTGGTCGCGTCGGGGATCGTGTGCAGCCGGTCGAACGGGTGCGGGAGGTAGACGATGCCGCCCTGGTCGCGGATGGCCGCAATCGACTCGCCCATCGTCAGCCCGCGAGGGATCTCCTCCTGGAGGAAGAGCCCGATCACCTCCCCGGACTGCGTCTTCACCTCTTCGCCGGGGATGACCGTGAGGCGCCGGCCTCGCGCCAGCTCCGCCGCCTCGAGCGCGCCGGAGAAGACGTTGTGATCCGTGACTGCGATCGCTCCCAGCCCTTGCTGCTCGGCGTAGTCGAGGAGCTCGTCGATCGGCACCGCGCAGTCGTACGAGTGCTCGGTATGGAGGTGAAGGTCGCAGAGGACGAACGGGCGTCCGGCGAGCGGGTCGGCAGGGCTCGAGACGGGCCGGCGCTTGCGGAGGACCGAGCCGTAGACCCGCTCGAGCTCGTCCCCGAGGCGCTCGATGCCATGCCGTGCCGCCTCGCTCCGCGCCTGCTCGACGCTCCTCTCGCGCCAGCTCCGGTCCTCGCCGAGGCGCGCGAGCGCGGCGGCGACGAGCTCCGGCTGCTCCACGGCCCCCGGAGGATCGACCAGGGGAACGCCGGCCGCCTGCGCCTCGGCGCGAAGCCGGACGCTCCCGC
>DASQWP010000009.1:0-7975 GCA_035640195.1 Gaiellaceae bacterium
GACGGGGGCGCCTTCCTCGTGTTGCCGGGGCTCCTGGTCGCCGGGCTGCTCTTGCCCGCGCTCCCACTCCTGGCGCGTTTCGCGCCCGCCGAGGGGCCCCGCGCCGCCCGGTTCGGGCCGGATCGGAGCCAGCCTCGCGGCCTTGCCCTCCTGCTCGCGGTCGTCGGGCTCCGGAGCGTCGCTCACATGGGCCTCTTCACCTTCGTGCCCCTCTACGAGCTCGAGCGCGGGAACAGTGCCGGCTACGGGACGCGGCTGCTTGCGCTCTTCCTCTTCGCCGGGGCGGTCGGGACGCTGCTCGGCGGGCCGCTGGCCGACCGCTTCGGCAGACGCAGCGTTCTCCTCGGCAGCTTCATCCTCGCCACGCCGCTGATTCTCGTCTACGTGCTCGTCGGCGGTTTCGTGGGAGCCTTCGCCCTCGCCCTCTCGGGCGCGGCCGTGATCGGCACGTTCGGCGTGAGCCTCGTCATGAGCCAGGAGTACATGCCGGGGCGGGTCGGCATGGCCTCCGGCCTCTCGATCGGGATGGCGATAGGCCTCGGCGGCATCGCCGCCCTCTCGCTCGGCGCGGTCGCGGACGGAATCGATCTCGAGACCGCCGTCCTCCTCACGGCGGCGGGGCCGGCCCTCTGCGTCGGACTCACCCTGCTCCTCCCCTCCTCGCGCCGCGCACGCAGGACGGAGCCTTCCCCCGCGACGCTCTGATGGCCGCGAGCGCCCGCGAGTTCTTCGAGGAGCTCGGGAGCCGTTCGAGAAGCACATGGGCGCGCGGCCTGACCGCCTCCTACAGGTTTGACGTCGAGGACGAGGGCAGCTGGCGGCTGGAGGTCGACGACGGCGTCGTCTCCGTCGAGGAGAGCGCCGCCGCCGCCGACTGCATCATCTGGTCCTCCGAGGAGACGCTCCTGCGGATCGTCGCGGGCGAGGAGAGCGCGATGGGCGCCTACCTCACCGGCAAGGTCAAGGTTGCGGGGGACGTCGCCCTCGCCATGCGCCTGCGCGAACTCCTCGCCTGAGCGTGCGCGGCCGCTAGGAGCGGACCGCCTCCCGCGTGGCTTCGCGCTGCTCCTCGTGGACGCCCTCGCCGAACTCCTCCACGAGCTTCCTGCAGAAGGCAGGGAGGTCGTCCGGCTTGCGGCTGGTGAAGAGGCCGCGGTCGACGTGCAGCTCCTCGTCGACCCAAGTCCCGCCGGCGTTCTCGACGTCGGTCTTGAGGCTCGGCCACGACGTCAGGGTGCGGCCCTTGACGACGCCGGCTTCGACGAGCGTCCAGATGCCGTGGCAGATGGCGCCGACCGGCTTCCCCTGCTCGAAGAACGTGCGGACGAAGCCGACCGCCTTCTCGTCCGTGCGCAGGATGTCCGGGTTGATGACGCCGCCGGGCAGGACGAGCCCGTCGTAGTCGGTCGGATCCGCGTCCACGACGGCCTTGTCCACCTGGAACGTCTTGTCCTTGTCGTGGTGGTCGAAGCCCTGGATCTCGCCGGTCTTCAGCGAGATCAGCTCCGGCTCGCCCCCGGCCTCCTCGACGGCCTTCCACGGCTCGGTCAGCTCGACCTGCTCGACGCCGTCGGCGGCGAGGAATGCGATTCGCTTACCTTGAAGCTCGTTGGCCATTCTCGTTACTCCCTCCTTGTGTTCGCTCCCTTTGCGGCTACCCGCCGGCCGCCAAGGAAAACACGCGCAGACGTCCACTGTGCGCGGCGCCGAGCGGTGGACTAGCGCGAGGCGAGCTCGTCCGCGACGAGGACGACCGCCTCAGCCGTCGTGCGCACGGCGAGAACGCGTCTCGCCGCGGCGAGGCGGCGGTCGGCGACTCCGGGCAGGCGGTAGGCGGGGAGCGGCTCGGACTTGCCTTTGAGCTTGAGCGGCGGGACGGGCTCGGCGGTGACGGCGTCGCGGACGAGCCGGTGGGTGAGCTCCCCCAGCAGGATCTCGCCGGGCGGGGCGGCCTGCTCGAGGCGGGCGGCGACGTTGAGCGCATCCCCGGTGACCATCGTCTCCCGGCTGGACGCGTCGCCGGCAACGACCTCGCCCGTGTTGAGGCCGATGCGGAGGGCGATCGTCGTGCCGAAGCGCCGCAGGAGCTCCTCGTACAAGTCCGCGAGGCGCTCGTGCATCTCCCAGGCGGCCCGGCAGGCGCGCAGCGCGTCGTCCTCGTGGGCTACCGGTACCCCGAAGACGGCGATGACCGCGTCGCCGACGAACTTCTCCACCGTGCCTCCGTGGCGCTCGATCGCGCCTCGCATCTGGTGGAAGTAAGAGAACATCATCTCCCGCACTGACTCGGCGTCCACCTGCTCGCCCATCGCCGTCGAGCCGGACATGTCGCAGAAGAGCAACGTGGCCAGCTGCGCCGCTCCGGACGGGAGCGGCGAGCGGGGCCGCACAGGCTCCGCAGAAGCGGAACCTCTCCGGATTCTCCTGCCCGCATGCCGCGCAGACGAGCACGCGGACAGCGTACGACGCCGTCCGGGAGCCTTCTAGGGTGCGAGGCGCTCGACCGTCCAGCCGCCGGCCGCGTCGCGCGTGTAGCGAAAGCGGTCGTGCAGCCGGTTGGGGCGGTTCTGCCAGAGCTCGACCCGGTCGGGCGTGAGCACGTAGCCGCCCCACCAGGGCGGACGCGGCGGGTCTTCGCCGTAGCGCCCCTCCGCCTCCGCGTAGGCGGCCTCGAGCACCTCGCGGCCGGCGACCACCTCGCTCTGGCGCGAGGCCCAGGCGCCCAGCCGGCTCCCGAGGGGACGGGTGCGGAAGTACGCCTCGGACTCCGCCGCCGGCAGCCGCTCGACCGTGCCGACGGCCGTGATCTGGCGGCGCGGCTCTTGAGCCCAGTGGAGGACGAGCGCGGCGTGAGGATTCTCCGCCAGGTCGCGTCCCTTGCGGCTCTCGTAGTTCGTGAAGAAGAGGAAGCCGCGCGCGTCGACGCCCTTCAGGAGGACGGTGCGGGCGGAGGGACGTCTGTCCGCTCCGGCGGTGGCGAGGGTCATCGCCTCCGGCAGCTCGATGCCTTCCGCCTTCGCCTGCTCGTACCAGCGCTGCACCTGGACGAGCGGGTCGGGATGGAGGTCGCGCGCGTCCAGGGTCACTCCTCCAGCTCGACGAGGACGGCCCCCCCGGTGACCTGGTCGCCCTCGGCCACGAGGATGCGCCGGACGACCGCCTCGTAGGGGGAGACAAGCGGCGTCTCCATCTTCATCGCCTCGAGGACGACGAGAGGCTGGCGCGGCTCGACGCGGTCGCCCTCGCCCGCCAGCACGCGGACGACCACGCCCGGCATCGGGGCGACGAGCGCGCTCTTCACGCCCGCGCCGCCCTCGCCGTGGGCGAAGTCCTCCACCCTGGGAGGCGGGCGCAACGGCACGGCATCGGCGCTCACGCGCCAGGGAGGGGCGACCTCGGCGAAGCGGGAGAGCGGTGGGTTCTCGCTCAGGAAGGCGGTCGTCGTCCGCCCGGCGCGCACCTCCGGATGGTCGACCAGCCAGCGGAGGAAGCCGAGGTTCGTCGTCACGCCGCCGACGCGGGTCTTCCGCAGCGCTCGCGACAGGAGCTCGAACGCCTCGTCGCGCGTGTCGGCGCCTGCGATCACCTTGGCGATCAGCGGGTCGTACACCACCGGGACGGCGTCGCCGGCCTCGACTCCCGCGTCCACCCGAACGCCGCGCGGCAGCTCGAGCCGCTCGATGCGGCCCGCCTGGGGCAGGAAGGTAAGGGGATCCTCGGCGTAGAGGCGCACCTCGACCGCGTGGCCGGCCGGCTCGCGCGACTCCAGGCCGAGCCGCTCGCCCGCGGCGATCCGGAGCTGCTGCTCGACGAGGTCGAGGCCGGTGACGAGCTCGGTGACGGGATGCTCGACCTGGAGACGCGCGTTCAGCTCGAGGAAGAAGAACTCGTCTCCCGCGAGCATGAACTCGGCGGTGCCCGCACCGCGGTAGTCGACCGCGCGCGCGAAGGCCACCGCCGCCCCGGCCATGGCCTCGCGAAGCTCCGGGTCGAGGGCGGGGGAAGGGCTCTCCTCGAGCACTTTCTGGTGGCGGCGCTGGATCGAGCACTCGCGCTCGCCCAGGTGGACGACGTCGCCGTGCGCGTCTGCCAGGAGCTGGATCTCGACGTGGCGCGGGCGCTCGACGTAGCGCTCGCAGAAGACCCGCTCGTCCCCGAAGCCCGCCTTCGCCTCGCGGCGCGCGGCCTCGAGCGCCTCGTCCAGCTCCTCCGGCGCCTGGACGACCCGCATGCCTCGTCCGCCCCCGCCCGCGGCCGCCTTCACGACGAGCGGATAGCCGACTTCGCCCGGGGCGCCGCTCGGCACGACCGGGACACCCACCTCGTGCGCGACCCGCTTCGCCTCGACCTTGTCCCCGGCCGTGCGCAGCGCCTCGGAGGTCGGCCCCACCCAGACGATCCCCGCCGCTTCGACGGCCTGGGCGAAGTCGGCTCTCTCGGCGAGAAAGCCGTAGCCGGGGTGAACCGCGTCCGCGCCCGTCTCCCGCGCCGCGCGGACGTGCTCCTCCGGCTCGAGGTAGCCCGCGATCGGGACGACCTCGTCGGCCTGCCGCGTGTGGTAGGCGCCCTCGTCGTCCGGGGCGGCCACTGCGACCGTGCCGATCCCCAGGCGCCGGCAGGTGCGGAAGACCCGCGCGGCGATCTCGCCCCGGTTGGCTACGAGGAGCTTGCGGATCTCCACGCGGGCGCTCGCTTCTCCAGGAAGGCGCGGAGACCGTCCTGGCCCTCGGGGCTCGTCCGCCGCTCGGCCGCGATTCGCGCGGTCTCAGCGCCCTCGGGGCGCTCCCGGACGAGCCGCTTCGCCGCGCGCAGGGCCTCGGGGCCGCCTGCGAGGAGGTCGGTGACGACCCGCTCGACGGCGTCGTCGAGGTCGGCCGCCACCTCGTGCACCAGCCCGATGCGAAGGGCGGTGCCGGCGTCGAAGCGTTCGCCCGTGAGGAAGAGGCGCCGCGCGGGCCCCGGCCCGATCCGGCGCAGGACGAAGGGCGAGATGACGGCCGGGATGATGCCCAGGCGCACCTCGGAGAAACCGAACACGGCGTCCTCGCCCGCCACCGCGACGTCGACGCAGGCGACGAGCCCCGAGCCGCCGCCGAGGGCGTACCCGTGGACACGGGCGACCACGGGCGCGGGGCACTCGTCGACCGCCTCGAGCATGCGGTAGAGGCGCAGCGCGTCCTCGACGTTCTCCTCGTACGAGAGGTCGATGGACGAGCGCTGCCACTCGATGTCGGCGCCGGCGCAGAAGCTCGGCCCCTCGCCCGACAGGACGACCGCCCGCGCGTCGCCGACGTCCACGAACGCCTCGGTGAGCTCGGTGATGAGCGCGGCGTCGAACGCGTTCCTCCGCTGCGGCTTCGCCAGCGTCACGCGCAGGACGAGGCCGTCCCGTTCGATCCGGAGCGCTCGCATCCGCTGGAGCTTAAGCTCCGCCGATGATCCAGGGCGCGCTGGCTGCCGCGGTGACGCCGCTCCGGGAAGACGGGGCGGCGCTCGACGAGGACGCCTGGGGCCCGCTCGCAGAGTTCCTCGCCGGGGGCGGCCTTGCCGGCGTGCTCGCTATGGGCACGACCGGGGAGGGGATCCTGCTCGACAAGCGCGAGCGTGAGCGCGTGACCGATCTCTGGGTGGAGGCCTGTCGCGGACGACTTGCCCTCGCGGTGCACTGCGGAGCGCAGAGCACGGCCGACACGGTCGCGCTCGCAGCCCACGCGGCCGAAGCGGGAGCCGACGCCGTCGCCGTCATCGGCCCGCCGTACTTCCAGCTCGACGAGCAGGCCCTCCTCGCGCACTTCGAGGCGGCCGCCCGAGCCTGCGCGCCGACGCCCTTCTACCTCTACGAGTTCGCGCGCGCGAGCGGCTACGCCGTTCCCGTCGGCGTGATCGAGCGCCTGCGCGAGCGGGCGCCGAACCTGGCCGGCATGAAGGTCTCCGACGCGCCCTGGGAAAGCTTCAAGCCCTATCTCGTCGAGGGGCTGGACGTCTTCGTCGGCCCCGAGCGCCTGATCCACCAGGGGATCGGGGCCGGCGCGCGCGGCGCGGTCTCCGCGCTTGCTACGGCCTTCCCCGAGCTGGTCGCCGAGGCCGTGCGCGAGCCGAGCGCCTTCTCGACCGAGCGCGTGGGCGCCGTGCGCGACGCCGTCGAGGGCTTTCCGCGGCACGCGGCGCTGAAGCGGGTGCTCGCACTGCGGGGCGTGCCCGTCCGTGAGGACGTCCGGGCGCCGCTCCGCCGCCTCTCGCGGGAGGAGCGCGGCCGCCTGGACGAGCTGCTGCCGCAATGGCTCGGATAGTCGTCCACGGCGCCGGTGCCATCGGCGCCAGCGTCGCGTACCATCTCGCCCTGCTCGGCGCCGGCGAGGTCGTTCTCGCCGACAAGGGCGAGATCGCCGGCGGCTCGACGGCGAAGGCGATGGGCGGCGTGCGCCAGCAGTTCTCGACGGCGGCCGAGGTGCGCCTCGCCCAGGAGAGCATCCGCTTCTTCGAGGAGCTCGGCCCGGAGCTCTTTCGGCAAGTGGGCTACCTCTTCCTCGCGACCACGGACGAGGGTCTGGCGACGCTGCAGGAGCGGCGCACGATCCAGGCGGCGCTCGGCGTGCCGGTCGTCGATGTCGACGCCGCCGGGGCGGCTGAGCTCGCTCGCGGACTGGCCACGGCCGACGTCCTCGGCGGTGTCTTCTGCGCGACGGACGGCACGGCCGACCCTCCCGCGGTGACTCGCGAGCTCGTTCGCCGCGCCACAGGGCTCGGCGTCGAGCTCCGCGAGCGGACGCCGGGGGAGGACGTCGAAGCGGAGCTGCGCGTGCTCGCGTGCGGCCCGTGGTCGGCGGACGCAGCCCGCCTGTACGGCGTCGAGCTGCCCGTTCGCCCGCTCTGCCGGCAGCTGATCGACACGACGGCGGTGGCGGAGCTGCCCGACAGCCTCCCGATGGTGCTGGAGGTCGAGACCGGCTTCCACTTCCGCCGCCGAGCGGACGCGCTTCGCCTCGCGATGGCCGATCCCGCGCCTCGTTGGGGCTTCGAGGAGCGCGTGGACGAGTCGCTCCTCCCCGACCGGCTCGAGCGGCTCGGCCGCCGCTTCCCGCCCGCGAGGGGCGCCAGCGTCGGACGGGCGTGGGCAGGGCTCTACGACATGACCCCGGACGCGCATCCGATCATCGGCTGGGTCGGCGAGGGCATCTACGTCGCCTGCGGCTTCTCCGGCCACGGGTTCATGCAGTCACCGGCCGTCGGGCGCGCCGTGGCCGAGGAAGTCGTCGAGGGCGCTTCGTCGCTCGACCTCTCCCCCTACCGGCTGGAGCGCTTCGGCGCAGGGCCGGTCTTCCCGGAGGAGGTCGTCCTCTAGCGTTCAGGCCACGCCTGATTGACGGCAGCTGGCTGTGGGAACATGTGAGGTGGCCCGGAACGCCCCGCCGGTCGGCCGCAGCCGGCGGGTACAGGTCCGGGCCATATTTCAATGAGTCAACGGGGGCGAAAACTTGCGAGACGACCGCGTAAGGTGCAATTTTCGGCTCTGCGGGGAAACTCGTAGGGTGCGATGACCTCGTCGCTGGCCCTAGAGGAGACATCCGAGCGGACGTTCGAGCGTCTGTACCGCCGCCACCGGGGCGACGTCTATCGCTTCGTCCTTCGCGACCTTCGCAACCCGGACGACGCCGAGGACGTGACGCAGGCGGCGTTCCTGAACGCCTACCGCGCGCTCCAGCGAGGCTCCGAGCCCGAGAAGCCGCGCGCCTGGCTGTTCACGATCGCCCAGAACGTCACTCGCCGCCGGTTCCGCTCGCGGGCGGCGCACCCGTACGAGGTCGAGCTCGACCCGGATACGCTCATCGCCCGAGAGCCCGAGGCACCCTCGGCGGCCGAGATCCGCGAGGCCCTCCGGCGCCTGCGGCCGAACCAGCGCGCGGTCATCGTCCTGCGGGAGATCGGGGGGCTCTCGTACGCCGAGATCGCAGAGACCCTCGGACTCTCTGTCTCG
>DASQWP010000010.1:0-15436 GCA_035640195.1 Gaiellaceae bacterium
AGGGCAAACGCGGGGATGCCTCTCTCGATGCGGGCTTCCACCTCGACCGGACGGGCCTCGAGGCCGACGAGAGCATGAGTGACCGCGCGCGCGAGCACACCTCGACGGTAGGGAGCGAAAACGCGCGCGTGTGCGGCGGTCTGTGCCGAGTCAGTGGAGAGGCACGCGTTCGATGCGCCCGCCTCGCACGGCCACGGCCTCGAAGCCGACCTCCAGGTCTGCGAGCTCCGGCCTCCGTGCCAGCCAGCCGCGAGCCGCGCGCTCGAGGCGCCGCACCTTCTCCGGGCCGACAGCCTCGAGCGCGTCGCCGAAGCCCGACCCCGAGCGAGCCTTCACCTCGCAGAAGAGCAACCGACGCCCGCGACGGAGCACGATGTCGAGCTCGTTCCCGCCCGCGCGCGCATTCGCGTCGAGGACGCGATAGCCGCGCAGCCTGTAGTGGAGGCGGACGCGCCGCTCGGCCTCAGGCCCGAGCCGCCTCGAGGGCGGCGTCCTCGAGCTCCGCATAGCACCGTGCCTCGAAGGAGCGGCGATGGACGTCGCTCGGCCCGCGGCGACGGACGACGGCCGAGTGCCTCGGCGTGATGTAGCCGACGTGGGAGACGAAGCCGTAGTGCGGGTAGAGCGCGTCCAGGCGGCGCATCGAGCGATCGCGCACGACCTTGGCCACGATCGAGGCGGCGGCGATGACGGCGCTCTTCTCGTCCCCGTCGACGACCGCCTGGTGCTCCGGCGCGAGAGACCCGAGCCGGAAGCCGTCCACGAGGCAGGCCTCCGCCGGCGGACAGAGCGCGGCCAGCGCCTCCCTCAGGCCCCGCAGATTGGAGCGATGGAGGCCGTCGCGGTCGATCGTGCCCGCCGGAATGACCCGTACCGAGATGCGGGCGGCGCAGCGGGTCACGGCACGGAAGAGGGCCTCCCTCTCCGCCGGATCGACCTGCTTGGAGTCGTTCAGAAGGCCGAGCGGGCGCACCCTGTGGTCCCGCAGGAGTTCGTAGTCGAAGAGGACTCCGGCGGTCACGAGCGGCCCGGCGAGGCTCCCGCGCCCGGCCTCGTCGGCGCCGGCCAGGTAGCGGACGCCGAAGCGCCGGTCGAAGGCGAGAAGCTTGCGGCCCGTGCGGCGCACCGGACGAGAATAGCCCAGCCCGTGGACGCCCACGATCGAGCGCGCGTCTGCGCACACTGTCGCGACGATTACGACTCGGCTTCGGCTTCCGGCGTCTCGTCCTCGGAGGCGGACTCGCCCGCCGGGACGCCCGCGGGCCGCCTCGCCTCCGTACGTACCTTCTCCCGGACGCGAGCCCTCTTCCCCACCTTCGAGCGGAGGTAGTAGAGCTTCGCGCGCGAGACGTCGCCGACGGCCGCGACCTCTATCCGCTCGATCTTCGGGGAGTGCACCGGGAACGTTCGCTCGACGCCGACGCCGAAGGAGCTCTTTCGCACCGTGAAGGTCTCTCGGACGCCCGCGCCCTGGCGCTTGATGACGATCCCCTCGAACACCTGGACGCGGCGGCGCTGGCCCTCGATCACCTGGAAGTGGACGCGAACCGTGTCGCCCGCCTTGAACTGCGGGATATTCTCGCGCAGCTGACGGCGCTCGAGGATGTCGATCGGGGTGCTCATAGGAAGGGAAGCCCTGACGGGCGGCCGGAAATGCTAGCGGAAGCCGATCCGTTGCGGGGGCCAGTAGACAGCGAAGACCGGGCCGATCAGGTTCTCCCGCGGCACCGCGCCCCACTCGCGGCTGTCGCACGAGTCGACCCGGTTGTCGCCCATGAAGAAGTACCGGTCGCGTCCGAGCTCCTCCCGGCCCGCGTCCGTGTCCCGGTTCCCGTCCGACACATAAGGCTCACGGAGGCGCTCGCCGTCGACGAAGACGGCTCCGTTCCGCCACTCGACCACCTCGCCGGGGAGCCCCACGAGCCGCTTCACGAACACGTCTCCCCCTCCGCTGCACACGCGCTCGACCCGCGGCGGCGTCTCGAAGACCACGATGTCGCCCCGCTCCGGGTCCTTGAAGTGGTAGATGAAGCGATTGGCGAGCACGCGGTCGGAGAAGCTCGACTGGCAGCCGACTCCCGGCTCCGCGCAGTGAAGCGTCGGCTCCATTGACGACGTCGGGATCCGGTAGGGATTCACGACCCACTGCTTGATCGCGAGGACGGCCGCGACGGCGACGGCGATCGTCACGATCCAGTCGACGGCCGTCGCCCACGGCGCCGGGAGCGACGCGGTCAGGCGGTCGACAGGACCCCTCACGTCACGGACCTCTCGCGGCTCCGTTCCAGGCGCCACGCCTCGATGCGGCCGTGGTCACCGGAAAGCAGCACCTCCGGGACGCGCCAGCCGCGAAACTCGACCGGCCGCGTGTACTGCGGAAACTCGAGACCCCCTGCGAGCGCCTCGGAAAAGCTCTCCACGGCGGCGCTCTCCTCACGGATCGCGCCGGGGAGCCGGCGCGCGACCGCGTCGAGGACGACCATCGCCGGCAGCTCTCCGCCCGAGAGCACGTACGGCCCGATCGAGACCACGTCGGTGGCGACGTGCTCGAGGATCCGCTCGTCGAAGCCCTCGAAGCGGGCGGAAAGGAGCGTCAGCTCCTCCTCGACGGCGAGCTCCTCCACAAGATCCTGCTCGAGCTGACGACCTTGCGGCGTGAACGCGACCACGCGCCTTCCGCTCAGAGCCCCTCCGTAGACCGCCTCGACCGCCGCGTAGACGACGTCCACGCGCAGCACCATGCCGGCGCCTCCGCCGTAGGGCTCGTCGTCCACCTGTCCGCCGGAGAGCGGCGTGTAGTCGCGGTAGTTGAGGAAGCGCAGCTCGAGCTCGGAGCCCAGAACGGCGGCCAGCGGCCGCTGCTCCGTGAGCCATGAGAAGGCGTGCGGCAGCAGGGTGAAGACGTCGATCTGCAACGGCTCGAAACTTAGCTTGCGCCCGTGAATCCGGGTGCGACCACGATGCGCCCGCCGTCGAGGTCGACGGCGAGCACGCACTCCTCCACCATCGGGAGCGACGCGCCGCTGTCGAGCTCGAGCACGTCGTTCGCCACGCCGGGCCCCACGTCCTGCACGCGGCCGAGCGGGCGGCCGCCCTCTTCTTCGACCGAGAGCCCGATGAGCTGGAAGACGTAGTAGCGGCCCTTCCCGGCAGCCGGCAGCTCGGCGACCGGCAGCTCGAGAACGGCACCGCGCTCGGTCGGTCGATCGAGTCGGACGACGAGCCGGTTGCCGGCGCGCTTCGAGTGGACGACTCTGGCGGGCTCGCGCCGGAGATAGACGCGGGCGCCCGCCGCGAAGCGCTCGGCGTCGTCGCTGGCCGCCTCGACCACGAAGCTGCCGTCGAGCCCGTGCGGCCGCCCGACGCGACCGACGGGGACCCAGTCAGTCAACGATCTCGAGGACGGCGCGCTCGTGCCGGCGACCGCCGCTCGCTCGGACGAGCGTGCGGAGGGCGCGCGCGATTCGACCCTGGCGCCCGATCACCTTGCCGACGTCATCGGCCGCGACGTGCAGCTCGAGGATCACCGCCCCCTCGCGCTCGCTCCGGACCACGCGCACCGCGTCAGGTTCGTCTACCAGGCTCTTCGCCAGGTACTCGAGCAGGTCCTCCACTCACAGTCCTTGGGACTTCATCAGGCGGCGCACCGAGTCGCTCGGCTGCGCTCCCTTCGAGATCCAGTCCTGGATCTTCTCCGCGTCGAGGTCGATCGTCGAGGGCTGCGTCTGCGGGTTGTAGCGTCCGACGATCTCGATGAAGCGGCCGTCCCGCGGCGAGCGCGAGTCGGCCACGACGACGCGGTAGATGGGGTTCTTCTTCGAGCCCACGCGGGCCAGTCTGATCCGTGCTGCCATTCCGTCCTTTCTCTACCGTTTCCGCTGCGAGGCTGCGAGCGACTGGAGGTTCGGCATCTTGCCGCGCCCCAGCTGCTTCACGACCTTCTGCATCTGCTTGCGCGCCTGCATGAGCTGGTTCACCTGCTGCACCGTCGTCCCGCTCCCGCGCGCGATCCTGGCCCGCCGCGAGCCGTTGATGATCTCCGGGCGGCGGCGCTCGTCCGCGGTCATCGAGAGCACGATCGCCTCCACGCGGCCGAGCTCGTTCTCGTTCACGTCCACGCCCTGAAGCTGCTTCCCGAGCCGGGGAATCATGCCGACGATCGACTTCACCGGGCCCATGCGCCGCATCATGCGGTAGCTCTGGAGGAAGTCGTCGAAGGTGAACTGGCCCGCGCGTATCCGCTTTTCCATCTCCTCCTGCTCGTCGACCCCGGCCGCCGCCTCGGCGCGCTCGATCAGGGTGAGGACGTCGCCCATACCGAGGATGCGCGAGGCCATCCGGTCCGGATGGAAGTACTCGAGCTGGTCCAGCTTCTCGCCTGTCGAGGCGAGCTTGACCGGCTTCCCGGTGACGGCCTTGACGGAGAGGGCTGCGCCCCCGCGGGCGTCGCCGTCGAGCTTCGTCAGGACGACGCCGTCGAAGGCGACCCGCTCGGCGAACGCCTCGGCGACGGCCACGGCCTCCTGGCCGGTCATAGCGTCCAGCACGAGCAGGACGTTGGTCGGGCTCGCCTTGCGACGAACCCGCGACAGCTCGTCCATCAGCTCCTCGTCGACGTGCAGGCGACCGGCCGTGTCGAGGATGACGACGTCTCGCCCCTGGGCCCTGGCCTGCTCGATCCCCAGCTCGGTGACGGCGACCGCGTCCTTCGTGCCGCGGTCGAGGTAGACGGGGATCTGGATCTGCTTGCCGAGTTGCTCGAGCTGATCGATCGCGGCAGGGCGCTGGAGGTCGGCGGCCACGAGGGCCGGCGACTTCCCCTCGCGTCGGAGGAGGAGCGCCAGCTTCGCCGCGGCTGTCGTCTTCCCCGAGCCCTGGAGGCCGGCGAGCAGGATCACGGTCGGCGGCCGGCCGGCGAAGGCCAGTCTCGAGCCTCCCGACCCCATGAGCGCGGTCAGCTCCTCGTGGACGATCTTCACGACCTGCTGGCCCGGCGTGAGGCTCTTCATCACCTCGCCTCCGGCGGCCCGCTCCTTGACGGTGGCGACGAACTCCTTGACGACCTTGAAGTTGACGTCCGCCTCGAGGAGGGCGAGGCGAATCTCGCGCGCGGCGCGGGAAAGATCCTCCTCGGAGAGGCGGCCGTGCGAGCGCAGGTCGCCCAGCGTCGCTTGCAGCTTGTCGGCGAGCGTGTCAAACATGGCGCGGCCGGAAAGTCTAGCTGCGGCCCTTTTTCGCGAACCCCGACAGGAGGAGGCAGGCCATGGCCGACATCGCCAAGGTGATCACCATCATCGGCAACCACCCGGAGAGCTTCGCCAAGGCGGCCGACGCGGCCGTTCAGGAGGCGGCCAAGACCGTCCGCGGTATCTCGGGCGCCGACGTCGTCTCGATGAGCTGCGAAGTCGAAGGCGAGCGCATCACCATGTACCGCACGACGGTGAACATCGCCTTCGCAGTCGAGCGCTGACGGCGTCTAGTTCGACTGCGCGGTGGGCCGCACGAGGATCTCGTTGACGTCGACGTGCGGCGGCTGGCTCACCGCGTAGAGGACGGCGCGGGCGACGTCGTCCGCCTGGAGGGCGTCGGACACCGGGTTCTCGAAGAAGTCGGTGTCGACCATCCCGGGCTCGATCAGCGTCACCCGGACGCCGGTGTCGTCGAGCTCCTGGCGGGCGGCTTCGCCCATCGCTGTCACGGCCCACTTCGTCGCTGAGTAGAGCGAGCCGGACAGCACGCGCCGCCCCGCGACGGAAGACGTCAGGAGCAGGTGGCCCCGGGACTCCTTCAGAGCGGGTAGCGTGGCGCGAATCGTCAGGGCGGCGCCGTAGACGTTCGTGAGGATCATCGAGCGCCAGTGTTCGGGCGTGGACGCGAGGAAGCCGCGCGCCGCGCCGAAGCCGGCGTTCGCGAGCGCGACGTCGAGGCGGCCGAAGCTCTCGAGCGCCCGCTGCACCAGCGCCTTCTGGTCGTTCCACTCGCTCACGTCGCAGCGGACGGCGAGGGCGCGCTCGTCGCCGCCGAGCTCCGCCGCGAGCTCCTCGAGCCGCTCGACCCGCCGGGCGCCGAGGACGAGGCGGTAGCCGGCCTCGGCCGCCCTCCGGGCGGTGGCGGCGCCGATGCCGCTCGAGGCGCCGGTGATCAGGAAGACGGGTTCGAGCATTCCGAGGGCTCCTTCCTTGTCGCCGGGCGCCGGGGCCGCCGCGGGCCTCCCTCCGCGTTCAGCCTATCGGCGCCGGGCCCGCGCAGGACGCGCAGAGTGCGCCAAGAGTGGGCCGAAGGCGGGCCGGATCAGTCTTCGGCGCCGATCAGCGCCCGCGCGAAGTCACGCGGGTCGAACGGCTGCAGGTCGTCGAGCGACTCCCCCACCCCGATCAGCTTGACGGGGAGGCCGAGCTCGTGGGTCACGGCCACCGCCACTCCCCCCTTGGCCGTGCCGTCGAGCTTCGTCAGCGCGACACCGCTCACTTCGACCGCCTCGTCGAAGAGCTGCGCCTGCCGCAGCCCGTTCTGGCCCGTCGTCGCGTCGAGCACGAGCAGAGTCTCGTGGGGCGCGCCCTCGAGCCGGCCCGCGATCACGCGCCTGATCTTCGCCAGCTCCTCCATCAGGTTCGTCTGCGTGTGCAGGCGCCCCGCCGTGTCGACGACGACGACGTCTCGCCCTCGCGCCTCCGCCGAGGCGATGGCGTCGAACGCGACTGCCGCCGGGTCGGCGCCGCGCTGAGCGCCCACGAAGTCCGCGCCCGACCGCTCGGCCCAGATCTCGAGCTGCTCCTCGGCCGCCGCCCGGAACGTATCCGCGGCGGCGAGCACGACCGAGCGACCGGACTCCCGCAGGCGGTGCGCGAGCTTGCCGATCGTGGTCGTCTTCCCGGTGCCGTTGACGCCCACCACGAGCACGACGCTCGGCGGGCTGTCGAGGCCCAG
The DNA here is from genome assembly GCA_035640195.1 of Gaiellaceae bacterium. Taxonomy (GTDB): domain Bacteria; phylum Actinomycetota; class Thermoleophilia; order Gaiellales; family Gaiellaceae; genus DASQWP01. Next base: position 6,928 of record DASQWP010000010.1, read on the forward strand.
CCGCTCCTGGCCGTCCGCCGAGACGAGGTCGGCGACGATCTCCTCGAGCCCTTCGACCAGCTCCACCTGGCTCCGGGGCTCGCGCGCCTCCAGACGCTGAACGATCTCCACGGTCGCAGGCACGCCGCAGTCCGCGGCGATGAGCGCCTCCTCGATCCGCTCCCAGGCCTCCTCGTCGCTCGGGTCGAAGAGGAGCTCGCGCGTCAGCGCCTGCCGGCTCGCGGTGAGCGACTCGCGCAGACGGCCGAACCACCCTCGCTGTTGCTCGGCCTCTTCGGGAGACCCTTCGTCGTCGCCGAGGAACTCGGCCCAGCTCCGCGTCACGCGGAGAGGGCGCGCGCGGGAGCTTCGGCTTCGAGCCTCTTGGAGACGATCTCGGAGATTCCGTCGGCGCCCATCGTGACGCCGTAGAGGATATCCGCGGCCTCGATCGTCCGTTTCTGGTGGGTGACGACGATGAACTGCGCGCGCCCGGCGAAGCGTCGCAGCAGATCGGTGAAGCGACCGATGTTCGCGTCGTCGAGCGCCGCCTCGACCTCGTCCAGAAGGTAGAAGGGGCACGGTCGCGCGAGAAAGAGCGCGAAGAGGAACGAGATCGCCCCGAGCGCCTTCTCGCCGCCCGAGAGGAGCGAGAGCCGCGTGATGCGCTTGCCGGCCGGCTGGAGCTCGATCTCGATCCCAGGTTCCTCGTCCTCCTCCTCCACGCGGATCAGCCGGCCTTTCCCACCCGGGAAGAGCGTCGCGGCTACCTCCTCGAAGTGCCGTTCCACCTCCGTGAGGGTCTCCTCGAAACGCTGCTCGACGGTCTGCGTCAGGTCGTCGCGCAGGCCTGCCAGCTCGGCGAGCGAGCGCTCGAGGTCCTCCCGCTGCACCGTCAGCTCCGCGAGTCGCGCCTTCTCGCGGGCGTGCTCTTCCGCGGCGAGCGGGTTCACCTGGCCGAGCGCCTCGCGGCGCCGCTCGAGCCGCGCCGTCTGGGTGCGGAGCTCCTCCGCCTCCTCCTCGGCGAGGGCTTCCGCCTCCGCCTCCTCGGGGAGCCGCCGCAGCACTTCGTCCCGCTCCGCCTCGAGACGCGCGCGCTCGACGCTCACGAGCGAGAGCGCCTCCGCGGCCTCAGCCGCCGCCCGCCGCAGCTCGGACTCCCAGGCTCCCAGGCGCCGGAGCTCCTCGCCGAGCTCGCCCGCCCTGCTGCCGCCCGCGTCCACGCGTGCACGGAGTGGCGGCTCGAAGCGTGCCGCGGCCTCTCCTGCCACCGCCAGCGTTCGGGCCGCGCTCTCAGCCGCTCCCGCCAGCGCCTCCAGAACGTCGGCCCGCCCGCGCGGCTCCTCCTCCTTGGCCGTCTCCGCCGCGAGCCAGGTTTCGCCGCCGGAGAGGGCGAGGAGGGCGTCGAGCTTCTGGACCCGCGCCTCCTCGAGCCGCGCGAGCGCGTGCTCGAGCTCCACCGGCTCGGGTCGCCAGGTCCCGGCCTCGCGGAGCACGCGCTCGTAGCTCGCCGGTCGAGGCGTCCGAGCCGGCACGGGCCGTTCCGACTCCGCCCGGAGGCTCGTGGCCGTCTCCTCGGCCCGCTCGCGCCGCAGATCGAGCCGCTCGAGGGCACTCCGGAGCCGATAGAGCGCCGCGGTCGCCTCCTCGTGCCGAGTGGCTGCCTCGGCGAGACCCTCCTCCGCCTGCCTCCGCTCTCCGAGGACGCCTTCCAGGCGCTCGTCGTGGCGGCGGCGCTCCTGCGCCGCGGCCGCGTGCCGCTCCTCCACCTCCGCGAGACGGCGCTCGATGCGGTCGAGCTCGGCGGCCGCCAGACGCGTCTTCAGCCGTTCGATCTCGTGCCCGAGCTTCTCGGCCCGCTCCGCGGCCGTCGCCTGGAGGGCCAGCGGCCGCAGGCGCTTGCGGACCTCGTCCTCGAGATCGCAGGCCCGCTCGACCTGTGTCTCGACGCGCGCGAGCTTCAGCTCCGCGCGGTGACGGCGCCGCTTGAACTTGCCGAGGCCGGCCGCCTCCTCGACGAGCGCGCGCCGCTCGCGCGGCTTCGAGGCGAGGATCTGCTCGACGCGACCCTGACCGACGACGGAGTGCATCTCCCCGCCCAGGCCCACGTCCGCGAGCAGCTCGACGACGTCCGCCCGGCGCACGTGCGCCCGGTTCACGAGGTACTCGCCCTCCCCGCCCCGGTGCAGCCGCCGCATGATCGAGAGCTCGGAGTACTCGACCGGGCCCTCGCCCTCCTCGTTGTCGAAGAGGAGCTCGACCTCGCACCAGTCCGCGGGCGGGCGCTCCTTCGAGCCCGCGTAGAGGACGTCCTCTGGCTTTTCGGCCCGAAGCTCGGTGGGGCTCAGGCTGCCCGCCGCCCAGACGATCGCGTCGGCGACGTTCGACTTTCCGGAGCCGTTGGGGCCGACGACGATCGCCACCCCCGGCTCGAGCCTGACCTCGACCGGGTCCGGGAACGACTTGAAGCCGCGCAGCCGGACGGATTTCAGGAACAGACGGTCCACCTCCGAGGAAGGAGGGGGTTCGTGCGGGAACCATGGGTTCCCCCACGTGCCTTGACCGAGCGCAGATACACGCCGCGCGAAGTCTGACGGGGAGCGCGGACGGCGGGCGCGCTACCCCTAGGCGGCGTCCGCGAGCTTCTCGAGCGCCTCTCGCGCCGCTGCTTGCTCGGCGGCCTTCTTGGAGGCGCCGCTGCCCACGCCGACTTCCTCTCCGTCGATCACCGCCGCGCAGGTGAAGCGGCGCTCGTGCGGAGGCCCCTCGACCTCGAGGACCCCGTAGGAGACGGAGAGCCCGCGGCGGGCGAGCTCCTCCTGAAGCTCCGTCTTGTAGTCGACATGCCCCTCGATTGCGTACTCGATCCGGTCGCGGAAGGCGGCGATGATCGGCTCCCGGATAGCCTCGAAGTCGTGTTCCAGGTAGAGGGCCCCGAGGCATGCTTCGACGAGCGCCGAGAGCACGTTTCGGTTGTCCGCAAGGCGCCCGAGCTCGTCGGCGTCGACCTCTCCGGCGTGCGTCGCGAAGAGCTGTCCGAGCCCCAGCCTCCTGCCGACGACCGCGCAGCTCTGGCGGGAGACCACGTGGGCCCGGATCTTGGCGAGCTGCCCCTCGGACTGGTCCGGAAAGCGCTCGTAGAGCTCCTGCGCGATGGCCAGCCCGAGCACGCTGTCCCCCAGGAACTCGAGCCGCTCGTAGGAGTCCGCGCGGCTCACCGCCCAGGAGGCGTGGGTGAAGGCGTTGCGGAGGCGTTCCCGCGGGAGCGCCTCGATGAGGGCGAGGAGCGGCGCGCCCGCGTCCGGGGACGGATTATTGGTGTGAGGAGATGTAGTCGACGGCCTGACCCACGGTCTGGATCTGCTGGGCATCCTCGTCCGAGATCTTGATCCCGAACTGGTCTTCGAGCTCCATGATGAGCTCGACGAGGTCGAGCGAGTCGGCGTCGAGATCCTCCTGGAAGGAGGCCTCCTCGGTGATCTCGCTTTCCTCGATCCCGAGTTGCTCGACAAGGACTTCCTTCACCCGCTCAGAGATCTCCTCGCGCGAAGCCATATCCTCTCTCTACCTGCCTTTCCGGTCGTGGGCGCCCAGCGGACGGCGCAGGATGCTACCACGCCGCGCGCCGCGGTTCAGCCTGCCCGACCCGCGCCGACACGTTCTCCGAGATGCTCGACGACGCCGCTCCGGACGCCACGTGCGGCGTAGCGGATCGCGTTCGCGATCGCCGTCCGCGAGGAGTTCCCGTGCGCGATGACGACGAGCCCGCGCAGCCCGAGGAGGTACGCGCCCCCGTACGTCTCCGGGTCGAGCCGCTCTCGCAAGGCGCGCGCGGCCGGCCGGATGAGCAGCCCGCCGAGCTTCCCGCGCAGGGAGGCCGTCACCTCGGCGCGGAACGTGTCGAGCGTCGTCTTGATCGTCCCCTCGAGGAGCTTGAGCGCCATGTTCCCCGTGAAGCCGTCGCAGACCACGACGTCGGCAGCTCGAGCAAGAAGGTCTCGCCCCTCCACGTTGCCGACGAAGCGCAGGCCGCTCGCCTCGAGCTCGGGATGAGCCTCTCGGACGAGACGGTTTCCCTTCTCCGCCTCCTCGCCGATCGAGAGCAGGGCGACCTCGGGCTCCCGGATGCCCAGGATTTCCTCCGCGAAGACCGCGCCCATGTGCGCGAACTGGACGAGGTGCTCGGGCCTGGCATCGGCGTTCGCGCCGGCGTCGAGCAGCACGGAGGGACCGCCGACGGCCGGCAGCGGCACCGCGATCGCCGGCCGCTGCACCGCGGGGAGCCTGCGGATCTCCACGAGGCCGGCTGCGAGCGCCGCGCCGGTGTTCCCGGCCGAGACGACGGCTTCGGCCTCGCGCTCGCCGACGGCCCGGCAGGCGAGGAAGAGGGAGCTCGCGCGCTTCTCGCGGACCGCGTCCGACGGCTTCTCGTTCATCGCCACCACCTCGTCGGCGTGGACGATCGGAAGTCCGGCGGCGAGGGGCTCGAGCCGCTCCCGGCGGCCGTAGAGGACGGGCGCGACGTCGTCCGAGGCCGCCTCCACTGCGCCCGCGACGACCTCCTCGGGCGCTCGATCGCCGCCCATGGCGTCGACGGCGACCCTGACCGGGCTCATGTCTCTACGGCGCGGGAGTCTCGAGCGGTTCGACCTCGCGCCCGCGATACGTGCCGCAGGTCGGGCAGACGTGATGCGGTCGCTTCGGCTGGTGGCACTGCGGGCACTCGACGAGCGCAGGCAGGCTCAGCTTGTGCGTCGCCCGCCGCTTGTCGCGGCGCGACTTGGAGGTCTTTCGCTTCGGAACGGCCATGACCGGACGCGGAGTATAGCCACGAGCATCACGCGCCCGGCAGCTCGACGGTCTGGGTCGGCTCGAAGCGCTCCAGCAGGCGGCGGTCGTGGGTGACGAGGACGATCGTTCCTCCGAAGTCGCCGAGAGCGCGCTCCAGCTCCTCGATGGCCGGGAGGTCCAGATAGTTCGTCGGCTCGTCGAGGACGAGGCAGTTGACCCCGCGGGCGAGGAGGAGGGCGAGAAGAGCGCGCGACCGCTCGCCCGGCGAGAGGGTTTGCCCCGGCCGGCCCACGTCGTCCGCGCCCAGGCCGAACTTCGCCAGGAGCGTGCGCGTCTCGAGGTCGTCGAGACCCGATTCCCGTGTGAAGGACGCGAGGAGCGGCTCCCGGCCGGCGAACGTCGCGCGTCGCTGATCGAGCTCCCCCATCTCGGCTTGCGGCCCGACGACCCGGCGGCCCGAGGCGAGCGGCAGCCGGCCGGTGAGCGCCGCGAGGAAGGTCGTCTTCCCGCTGCCGTTCGGGCCGACGACGGCGACGCGGTCGCCCCCGCCCACCTCCAGGCTCACCGGCCCGAGGCGGAAGTCACTTTTCTCGACGACGGCGTTCTCCAAACGGACGACCACGTCGCCCGTCCGCCGCGAGGGCGTGAGCCCGAGCTCCAGCCGCCACGGCTCCCACGGCTTCTCGACCTCGTCCAGCCGCTCGAGGCGGCGCTCGACCGCTCGCACCTTGGAGGCGAGCGCATGCGTCCCGCGCCGATTGGCCTGCCGGCCGCCCGTCCGGGCTTCCGCCCGGCGGTCGTGGAGTCCCGCTTGGAGCCGCCCGCGCTCCTCGGACGCCCGGCGGTGCGCGTCGTATGCACGGGCCCGGACGCGGTCGCGCTCGGCCTCGTACTCGCTCCAGCCGCCCGCATACTCGTGCACGCGCCTCGTTCCCCCCTCCAGCTCGACGATCCGCCCGGCCGTCCGATCGAGGAACGCCCGGTCGTGGGAGACCGCCACGACGGCTGCGTCCGTCTCGGCGACGAAGCGCTCCAGGCGCTCGAGCCCGGCGAAGTCGAGGTCGTTCGTCGGCTCGTCCAGGAGGAAGACGTCGAATCGCGCGAGGAGCAGCGCCGCGAGCGCGGCCCGGGCAGCCTGACCGCCTGACAGGGAGCGCAGCGGCCGCTCGAGCACCCCGCCCTCCAGCCCCACGTCGAGGCACGCCGCCCCGGCGCGCGCGGCGAGATCGTGGCCGCCGAGCGCGAGGAAGCGGTCGAGCGCCTCGCCGTGGCGCTCGACCAAGTGCGGGTCGCGCTCGAGCCCGACCGTGAGAGCGTCGAGCTCGGCGGACGCGTCGGCCACTCCCGTTCTCCGTGCGAGGTAGTCCAGGACCGTCTCGGCGCCCTTCGCCTCGGTCTCCTGCGGGAGGTACCCGGTCCTCAGCGATGCCGGGGAGCGAACGACCCTCCCCGCGTCCGGCCGCTCCAGGCCGGCGAGGAGCCGGAGGAGCGTCGTCTTCCCGACGCCGTTCGGGCCCACGACGCCGATCCGGGCGCGCCCGCTCACGACGAGCGAGACGCGGTCGAGAGCGAGCGTCGGCCCGAGGTGCTTCGTGACGTTGTCGAGCGAGAGGGACTGCATGACTGAGCTCCTGACGAGTCGCCGAGCGCGCCGGGATGGGCGCGAGAGCACGGAGGACGTCAGTCAGTCACGCATAGAGGGCGCCGAGGCGCCGCTTGGACTGTAGCTGCTCAGAGGCGGTCGCGGAGCTCGGAGAGGGCCGACCAACGGGGGTCGACGTCGGCCTCCTCGTGCTCGTGCGGCTCTGTGTTCAGGTCGCGCCCGCACGCGGGACAGAGCCCGGCGCAGTCAGGGCGGCAGAGGATCTTGTCCGGGAGCGCAAGGGCGACAGCATCGCGCGCCCAGGCGGAGAGGTCGAGGCGATCGTCCTCCAGGTACGGCGTCGTCAGCTCGTCCGACTCGCCCGGGTTCGTCGCCTGGTACTCCCGGCTCCTGATCTGGAGCGAGAGGCCGGCGTCGTCCAGGCAGCGAAAGCAGGGGCCGACCAGGCGCACGTCGAGCTCGAGCTCGAGCAGGAGCCCCGAGCTCGTCTGCGTCAGGGCGAACGCGGCCTCCGGCCGCTCGGGCACCGGCACGTAGCGCTGACCGCCGAGCTCGAGCGGGTCGAGCTCGACCTCGCGGACGTCCCGAAACTGCTCGCCGGAGCGCAGCCTGGCGGTGCGGAGATTGAAGATTGTCATCCGCCCCGAGAGTAGCGCGGGGGAAGCTAGACGGGCTGCTCGTCGGTGATGCCGGCGACGACCGTCTCCTGCGAGCGCTCGTGCAGCCGCTCGCGCCCGCGACGCACGGCGCCGAGGAACTTGTCGAGATTGACCTCGAGCGTGGAGAGGATCGAGTCCGCCCAGTCCTCCATCTCGAGGCGCGTCTCGCGGGCCTGCCGCCGGGCCTCTTCGACGATCTCCTGTGCCTGGCGCTCGGCGAGCTTGGCGATCTCGGTCTGCGACGCCTCGCGAACGGCCTGCTCGCGCGCCTCGCCGAGGATGCGGTCGGCCTCCCTCTTGGCCTCGGCCAGCATCTCCTGGCGCTCCTTCACGATCCAGCGGGCCTGCTTGATCTCCTCCGGGATGGTGGCGCGCATCTGGTCGAGGATGTCGTAGATCTCCTCGCGGTCGATGCGAACCTGGTCGGTGAGCGGCACCGCCTTTGCGTTGTGCACCAGGTCGTCCAGCTTGTCGATGAGTACGAGAACGTCCATAACGTGAAATCAGTCTACTCTTGCGGTGAGACGGGCGCGCCGGGCTTCGGCCGCGGATACAGCTCCTCGAAGCGGCGTGCGACGGGCTCCGGAACGAGGTCTTCGACGTTGCCGCCGAACGAGGCGACCTCCTTGACGCCGCTCGACGAGAGGAAGCTGTACTGCGGGCTGGACATCAGGTACATCGTCTCCACCTCGGGCGCCAGCTTGCGGTTCAGGTGGTGCATCTGGAACTCCCACTCGAAGTCGGAGATTGCCCGCAGGCCCTTCACCATCGTGCGCGCCCCCCAGCGTCGGGCGAACTCGACCACGAGCTCCGAGAAGACGTCGACCTCGACGTTCTCGTGGACGGCTAGCGCCTCGCGCAGGAATTCCACCCGCTCCTCGACGGAGAACGTCGTCCCCTTGTGCTGGGGATCGCGGACGACGCCGACGACGACGCGTTCGAAGATCCCCGCCGCGCGGGCGATGATGTCGAGGTGACCGTTCGTGACCGGGTCGTAGCTCCCGGGGCAGATGCACGTGACGGGGTGGGAGTCGCTCACGCGACGCCCTCGAAGACCGTCACCCGGGCAGACCCGTAGCGGCGGCTCGTGCGTTTCTGGAGCGGCAGCTCGGGCTCGTCGCGAGCATCCGACTCGACGACGGCGAGGCCGTCGGGGGCGACGACCCCAGGGAGATATGCGGCCAGGGCGGGCAGGATGCGGACGAGCATGCGGTAGGGCGGGTCGATCAGCACGAGATCGTACCGCCTGCCACCCGCCGCGTCGGTCGCGAGCCTGCGCGCTGCGTCCTCACGCAGCACGGTCGCACCCTCGAGCCTGAGCTTGTCCAGGTTGCGGACGATCGTGCGCGCCGCCTCCGCGTCGCTCTCTACGAAGGTGACGCGCGCCGCGCCCCGCGAGAGCGCCTCGAGGCCCATCGCACCCGAGCCCGCGTAGAGATCGAGCACGTCGGCGCCGTCCACGGGCCCGACGAGGTTG
>DASQWP010000011.1:0-6588 GCA_035640195.1 Gaiellaceae bacterium
GCGCCGCCGCGAGGCTCCGCGCCCCGCGCCGACGTCGGCCTAGCGACTCAGCGGACGCGCTCCACCGCGTAGCCCCACTCCGCCATGCGCTGGAGCACCTCAGCGCAGTGCTCCTCGTCGCGGGTGGCAAGCGTGAGCTCCACCTCCGTGCCCGTCACGGGCAGGTCAATGCCTTCGCGGTGGTGCTCGACGGAGAGGACGTTGACCCGCTCGGCGGCCACGAGGCCGAGCAGCTTGGCCAGCGCCCCCGGCCGGTCGTCGATCAGCGTTCGCAGGACGAGAAAGCGCCCGGCGCGCGTGAGCCCGAAGCGGGCCACCTCGATGAGGAGCGAGGCATCGATGTTGCCTCCCGAGAGAATGGCGCAGGCCGCTCCGGAGCCCGCCACCCTGCCGTTCAGGAGCGCGGCGACCGAGGCGGCTCCTGCGCCTTCCACGACCAGCTTGACGCGCTCGAGCAGGAGCACGATAGCCTGCGCGATCTCCTCGTCGCTCACCGTGACGACCTCGTCGAGGCGGTCCTCGAGAATCGCGCTCGTGAGCGTTCCGGGCTTCTTGACGGCGATCCCGTCGGCGATCGTGAAACCCCCCGCCCCACCTCCGGCGAGCGGAGCGCAGGCGGCCGCCTGAACTCCGACGATGCGAACCTCGGGGCGCAGCTCCTTGAGCGCGATCGCCATGCCCGCGGCGAGGCCGCCGCCGCCGACCGGCACGACGAGACTCTCCATCCGGGGTGCCTGCTCGGCGAGCTCCAGTCCGAGCGTCCCCTGGCCGGCGATCACGGCCTCGTCCTCGAAGGCGTGCACCAGGGTCGCCCCCGCCTCGACCGCCTCGTGCGCCGCCGCGTGCGCGTCGTCGTAGCCCTCGCCGGACAGGATGACCTCGGCGCCGTAGCTCCGCGTCGCGTCGACCTTCGCCATCGGCGCTCCCTCCGGCATGAAGACGGTCGCCTTCACGCCCGCCTCGCGCGCGGCGAGCGCCACCGCCTGCCCGTGGTTGCCTGCGCTGGCCGTTACGACCCCCGCGGCGCGCTCGGCGGCCGTAAGCGTGGCGACGCGGTTGGCCGCTCCCCGGATCTTGAAGGAGCCCGTGCGCTGGAGGTTCTCGGCCTTCAGCAGCAGGGGGCGCCCGCTCCGGCGGCCGAGCGTCTCAGAGGAGGACACCGGGGTGGCGCGCACGAGCCCGGCAATCCGCGTCCTCGCGGCCTCGATGTCAGCGAGTGTCGGCGCCGTTCGCGTCGCCATCGGTCCTCACCCTGAATACCTTCTCCATGATCTCACGAACCGCGGTGAGCGGATCGAGCTCGCGCCGCTGCACCTCGCCCAGCAGGCGCCGGAGCTCGGCATCCTCGGCCACCGCCTCTTCCAAGTGCGTCTTCGCCCGCGCGCTCGCGACTGCGAAGACCTCGCCGGTCAGGTTGCGCGCACGCCGCTCGGCGAGCGTCCCGCTCTCCTCCAGATGACGGCGATGCGCGACGACCTGTTCCCAGAGCTCGTCGATCCCCTCCCCGCGGACGGCCTCGGTGAGGACGATGGGCGGGTCCCACTCCGGATCCGTGTCGAGCGCGAGGATGGAGCGCACCTCGCTCACCATCGTCTTCGCCGCGGGGTGGTCGCGCTTGTTCACGGCGATGACGTCCGGGATCTCCATGATTCCCGCCTTGAGGGCCTGGATCGAGTCGCCCGAGCCGGGCATCAGGACGAGCAGGACGGTGTCGGCGATCGTCATCACCTCCACCTCGCTCTGCCCCGCGCCGACCGTCTCCAGGAAGACGAGATCCTTGCCGCCGGCGTCGAGCAGGAGGGCGGCCTGCAGCGTCGTCTCCGCGAGCCCCCCCAGATGGCCCCGCGTCCCCATCGAGCGGATGAAGACGTCTCGGTCGAGGAAGTGGTCGGCCAGGCGGATCCGGTCGCCCAGAAGCGCGCCCTTCGTGAAAGGGCTCGAGGGGTCGACGGAGATGACCCCCACGCTCGTCCCGCCCTCGCGCACGTGGCGGACGAGCGCGCTGATCAGGCTGGACTTCCCGACGCCGGGCGGGCCGGTGACGCCGATCGCGTACGACTTGCCCGTCTCGGGGTAGAGGGCCCGAATGAGCTGATAGGCGAGCGGATCGGAGCTCTCCACGAGCGTGATGGCGCGCGCGAGTGCGCGGCGGTCCCCGGCTCGGACACCCTCGAGCAATGTCTCGAGCGTCCAGGCTCGCGCCATCAGAAGGCCCGCTCTTCGAGGCCGTACGCGGGCTCGGGCGGCACCGAGGTTTCGGCGGCCGGCCGGTCGACCTCCTCTGCGACTCCGCGCACGAGCAGGAGTCCGACGACGGCGGCGAACGCGAACAGGCCTGCGGCCGCGACCCAGACCGCCCGGGCGCCGAAGGCGTTCGTGAGCGGCCCGGCCGCGACCATGCCCAGACCGAGGATCCCGTAGCCGACGCTCATGACGACGGTGAAGGCGCGCCCGCGCAGACGATCCGGAGCGCCGCGCTGCACGAGGAGTGCGTTGCAGATGACCGCGACGCCGTTGCCGGCGCCGGCGAGCGCGACCGCGGCCGCCGCGACCCAGACGGTGGGCGAGACGGCGGCCAGCCCGTAGCCGACGGCCATGAGCCCGATGGCGATCACGTACGGAGCGCGAATGCCCCGTTCCTCGATCCAGGCGCCTCCGAAGAGGCTCCCGAGCACGAGCCCGACGCCCCCGGAGGCGAGGAGGAGGCCGTAGCCGAACTCGCCCGCATCGAAGACGTCCGTGGCGAGAAAGATCTCGGCGACGTTCACGCCCGCGTTCCCGAGCATGACGATGCTCCAGGCGACGAGGACGGTGAGGAGCGCCCGCGAGCGGACGGCGAGCGCCAGTCCCTCGGCGAGATCGCGCAGCTGGCCGCGGCTCGGCTCCCGCTCCGCCTCTTCGAGGCTCTCGCGGATGCGCGCGATGAAGAGGGCGGAGAGGACGAAGGTCACTGCGTTCACCCAGTACGCCACGTCCAGGCTCGTCACGGCCACGAGCGCGCCGCCGGCGAGCGACCCGAGCGCCCAGGTCACGTTCTCGGCCGACTGCAGGAGCCCGTTCGCCTGCGGGAGCTGCCGGTCGCTGACCAGGTTCGGAAGCCCCGCGTACTGCGCGGGGCGGAAGACGCTCGTTGCGATCCCCGCGAGCAGCGCGAGGAGCACGACCTGGAGCGCGTCCCCGGCGAACGGGAGGACGCAGAAGACGACCGCGCGGGCGAGATCCGAGCCCACCAAGAGCCCTCGGCGCGAGAGGCGGTCGATGAGCGGGCCCGCGGCAAGGCCGATCACGACCAGCGGCAGGAACTCGACGATGAGGAGCGCGCTCACCCAGCGGGCGTCGTCCGTCCGGCCCTGCACGTCGACGACCAGCGCGATGAAGGCGAGCCACGTGCCGACGCTCGAGGCGAGCGTGGCGAGGAAGAGGAGACGGAAGCCGGGCGCGTCCCGCAACAGCCCGAGCCGGGCGCGCCTGAGGCCCCATGTCACGCGCGGGAGCGTACCACCGTCATACCCCGGCCTCCCGCCGCAGGAGGCGGTCTCTGCGCTCTTAAGGCGCGCTTCCGGGAACGAGGTCCAGCACGCGGCGGAGGGCGGCCGCGCAGAGGCGGTTCTCGTCGTCCGAGCCGACCGTGATGCGAACGGCCCCCGGCGCGCCGAAGGGGGCGAGCGGGCGGAGGATCATTCCCTCCCGGAGCAACGCCTCGCAGATCGGGCGCGAGTCGTCGCCCACCTCGGCGAAGACGAAGTTCGCAACCGGCGGGGAGGCGATCGTGAGCCCGAGCTCGGTGCAGGCGGCGGCCAGGGCGTCGCGGCACTGAGCGGTGAGGCGGCGCCGGCGGGCGACCTCCTCGTCGTGGGCGAGGCTCGCGAGGGCAGCGTCCTGGGCCGTCTGGCTGACGTCGAAGGCGTTCCGCACCTTCTTGACCGCCTCGACGACGTCCTTCGGGCCGACGCCGTAGCCGACGCGCAGGCCGGCGAGGCCGTAGATCTTCGAGAACGTGCGCAACACGAGCACGCGCCGGCCCGCCTTGACGTGCTCCTCGATCCCGTCCGGGTAGTCGGGGTCGTCGAGGTACTCGAAGTAGGCTTCGTCGAGCACGGTGAGGACGTGCGGCGGGACCCGCTCGAAGAAGAGGTCGACGTCCTGGCGCCCGATCATCGTCCCCGTCGGGTTGTTCGGGTTGCAGAGGTAGACGAGCTTCGTCCGCCCGGTGACGGCGGCGAGGATGCGCTCGACGTCGTAGCGGTAGTCCGTGAGCGGGACGGTCTTCGGCGTCGCGCCCATCTTGATCGCGTCGAGGACGTAGCTCGGGAAGGAAGGCCAGCCGCAGACGATCTCGTCGCCGGGGTCGAGCGTCGCCAGGGAGAGATACATGATCACTGCGTCCGCCCCGGCGGCGACGGCGACGTTGTCGAACGCGACCCCGTGCTTCTCCGCGAGGGTGCTGACAAGCCGGTAGGCGCCGCCGTCCGGGTAGCGGTTCAGCTCGCGCGCCCCCCGCTCGATCGCCTCGAGCGCAGCCGGGAAGGGCCCGAACTGGCCCTCGTTCGAGGCGAGCTTGACGATGCGCTCGAGGCCCAGCTCGCGCTGCACCTCCTCCACGGGCTTGCCGGGCTCGTAGGGAACGAGCTCAGTGAGCGCAGGGCGGAAGAGGGCATCGGCCACGGCCGGAACACCTTAACCTCTGTGCCGAGATGGACGAGATCGGCCTCTTCCCCCTCGACCTCGTGCTTCTGCCGGGCGAGCAGGCGCCGCTCCACATCTTCGAGCCCCGCTACCGCGAGCTCATCGGAGAGTGCCTGGAGGACGGCACCGAGTTCGGGATGCTGCTCGAGGACGACGCCGGCATGCGCGAGGTGGGCACGCGTTGCGGGGTCGTCGAGGTGCTCGACCGCTTCCCGGACGGGCGACTGAACGTCGTCGTCGAGGCCCGCGCCCGCATCCACCTCCGCGAGCTGACCGAAGGACGGTCGTTCCGCACGGCCGAGGTCGAGGAGCTCCCCGACGAGGGGGAGACGCCGAGCGAGGACGAGGTCGAGGAATGCCTCGCCGCCTACGCGCGCGTCGTCGACGCGGCCGAGGCGGAGCTCGAGGACCTCGACCTCGACGCGGACTCGATCGCGTTCCAGATCGCCGCCCGGATCGACTTCGGAACGGAGATCAAGCAGGGTCTCCTCGAGCTGCGCTCGGAGCGCGAGCGAGTCGTCCGGCTCTCGCCGATGCTGGACCGGGCGGCGGAAGCGGTCGCGCGGGAGAAGGAGATCCGCGTGCGTGCGAGCGGCAACGGCCGCGTCGAGCCGCTCTAGGCGCTGCGCTTGATCCCGTGGACCGGGCGGCCCGCGGCTTCCCAGGCGTAGTACGAGGCGCTCGGGCCGAAGGTGGGCTCGTAGCCGACGATGCGCGGGTTGCGGCCCACTTCCTTCGCGCGCTGCGCGTGCCAGAGCAGGTTGGGGTCGTCGCGCTGCTCCCAGACGAGGATGAGGTGCACCGCGGTCATGAAGTCGGCGACGAAGGAGCATCCGGCCGCGGGACACGGGAAGGGGTCCGTGCGGACGCAGAACCAGCCGGCATGGTCCTCCCCGGTGTCGTCGACCCAGAGCTCCTCTTCCTCCTCGGCGAGAAGCTCCTCCTCGAAGACGACGCGGCCTGGTCCGCGCGGCTCGGTCATTCGGCCTCTCCCGGAGTCAGCTCCTTCGCCATGAGGATCGCGTCCTGGAACGCCCCGCCCCGCCGGTAGTGGCCGCGCCGAAAGCCCTCGCGCACGTATCCCAGGCTCTCGTAGAGGGCGATGGCGGCCTCGTTGTGAGGAAAGACGTGCAGCTCGACCTTGCGAACGCCGACGCCGCGCGCCCACGTCTCCGCCGCCTCCATGAGCCCACGACCGATCCCCAGGCGGCGGTAGCCCTTGGCGACCATGAGCCCGAGGTCGGCGACGTGCTCGCTCGCCGGATGCTGGTCACGGGCGATCGAGAGCCGTCCGATGACCCCCTCCGCAGTCTCGGCGACAAAGACGGCCGCGTGCGGATGCCGTCGGATCGCACGCAGGTAGCGGCGCTCCTCCGACGCGGTGCGCCAGCCGCCGTCCGTGATCAGCCAGCCCTCGGGCTCCGCTCCGACCGCGCGGGCGAGCTCGACGAGCGCGGCGGCGTCTCCCGGCGCGGCCCGCCTCACCTCCCAGCTCATGCGACGACGACCCCGGCGCCGCCCCGGCGTGGGTCGCCGGCGGCCTCGAGCTCACCGCCCTCCCGCCGGGCGACCCCCGAAGCGCCGCCGAAATAGAGATTCCGGCGGGCCCAGCGGGTGACCTCGTAGCCCCCTTCCTCGAGGCGCTCGGCCGTCTCGGGCGGGACTCCGCCCTCGAGCTGCAGGACGTCACCTTCGAGATGCACTCGGGGTGCGGCGATCGCCTCGGCGACGCTCAGGCCGTGGTCGAGGACGTTGACGACGATCTGGAGGATCGCAGCGCGCAGGCGGATCGACCCGGCGCTCCCCACGACGAGGCGCGGGCGGCCGTCCGCGAGCACGAGCGAGGGCGCCATCATGCTCGTCAGCCGCTCCCCCACTCTGGCGGCGTCGGCGCCGGGGTTG
>DASQWP010000012.1:0-5824 GCA_035640195.1 Gaiellaceae bacterium
CACGTCGACCGGCGCCCGCCCCTCGCGAACGACACGCGTGAAATGTGCCTCCGCCGCGGAAACGGCCTCCTCCCCGTGCGAGCGGCGCACAACGAACCGCGCGAGGGTGAGCTTCGCTTCGAGCGGATCGGCGTCAGGCTCGAGCTCGCTCTCCATCACGAGCCGATACCAGTCGGCGAGGAGGCTGTCCGGCACGCGCATCGTTCGCCCGAACTGCTCCTCCGGCGGCGCCGTGAGGGGAATGTTGTTCCCGAGCGAGGAGCTCATCTTGTCGCCATCCCAGGAGACGAGAAGCGGAGTCGTCAGAGCGACTTGGGGCTCGAGACCGTAGGCCTGCATGACATCGCGACCCGCGAGCAGGTTGTAGAGCTGGTCGGTTCCGCCGAGCTCGACGTCGGCCTCGACCGCCACGGAGTCGTACGCCTGCATGAGCGGATATAGGAGCTCGGAGATCGAGATCGGCTCCCCCATCCCGTAGCGCTTGGCGAAGTCGTCGCGCTCGAGCATCCGCGCGACCGTCGTCGTCCTCGTCAGCCGGAGCACGTCCGCGAAGGAAAGCTCGGAGAGCCACTCCCCGTTGAACCTCACCTCGGTCCGCTCGGGATCGACGATCCGGTGGGCCTGCTCGACGTAAGTCTGCGCGTTCCGGTCGATCTCCTCTTCGGACAGGACGGGCCGCTCCGCCGAACGTCCGGACGGATCGCCGATCCGCGTCGTGTAGTCACCGACGATGAGAACCCCGACGTGCCCCTGGTCCTGGAAGGCACGCATTCGCTGGAGCGGGATCGCGCGGCCCACATGGATGTCGGGCGACGTCACGTCGATGCCGAGCTTCACACGCAGCGGCCGGCCGAGGGCGAGCTTGCGCTCGAGCTCCCCCTGGGGGAGCACGTCGACCGCGTTGCGCGTGAGGTCGGCCGGCGACGTCTTCGCCATCGCCGGCCGATTCTACGGAGTCGCCCGCCGCTACCCGGGCAGCGGGCCGAACGCGACGAGCGCGTAGCGGTTGACCCCCAGGGCGCGCCCGCGCCACGCTCGGGCGGCCGCCTCGTTTCCGAGGCAGGACTCGATCAGGCTCCGGTGGATCATCGCTCCCCAGTCCTTCGTCCCGAGCCTGAGGGCACGGATGGAATGCGCCCGGGCCTCGAGGCAGCGACCGTTCTTGAAGAGCGCCCAGGCGAGCACGTGCTCGCCCTCGACGCTGGGACGCAGGCGACGGCCCTCGCGCGCGCGCGCGAGCGCGTCGAGAAGGTCCCGGTCGTGGTCGAGGTCGAAGAGCGCGGTCTCGAGGGCGTTCCGGCCGCCGTTCGCGACGAATGCGCCTTCGAGCTTCTCTGCCCTGGCGTAGGCGGTCTCCGCCGCGGCCGCCCTCCCCATGCCGGCGAGCGTGTCGCCGAGCCCGACCGCGTACTCGGGGAGCGGCTGCGCCTCGAGGGCTCTGCGGTAGAGCCGCGCGGCCGGTCCGGGGCGATCCTGCCACCGACGCACCGTGGCGAGCGCGCCGAGAGCCGGCGCGTAGCCGGGCACGCGCGCGAGCGCCTCCCCGTACCTGCGCTCGGCAACGCCCAGGCGTCCGGACTCCCGGTACAGGTTGGCGAGCTGCGTGAGCGCCCACGCGGTCGGCTCCGGCGTGGGGTGGGCGGCCCGGACGGCGAGGCGCATCGCTGCGATCGCAGCACGCGTGCGTCCGAGCAGCTCGCGTGCGTACGAGATCCGGGCATACGCGGCCACGGTCGGCTTGAGCGAGACCATGCGCTCGAAGGCGGCGAAGGCCTCGCGATAGCGACCCGTCTCGACGAGCGCGTCGCCGAGGATCCCGTACGCTGCCGCGTTCCTCGGGCTCTCTCCGAGCGCCTTCCGGGCGAAGGCCCCCGCCTCGTCGAAACGATGCCGCGAGGCGGCCAGGGCGGCGAGGCCCGTATAGGCGAGCGCATCGTCGCGCGAGGCCTCGAGCGCCCGGCGGAGCGCGTCCTCCGCCTGCGGGTAGAAGGCGGGGTCGCCGCCCTCCCGCGCACGCTGCTGGTATGCGAGTCCGAGCAGCACGAGCGCCTCGCCGTCGCTCGGATCGCGCTCGAGCCGGCCCTGGAGCCGCTCGACGTATGCCTCTGTGTCGCCGGGCGCGAACCCCTCGAGGATCCGCGCCGGTGCCCCCTCTCCGCGCGTGGCGGAGCCGGGCTCTGCCGGGTCCCCTGCGAGAGCGCCGCCCAAGAGAGCGATTCCTGCCGCGATCACCGCGGCGATGAGTGCCAAGGGAAGTCGTCTCATCTCTCTCCTCGTCTCGGAGGGACGAGGGACCCGCGGCCGCGCGGGCCCCTCCGTCGTCCCTCGCTACGGGCCGCCCACCGCGCTGTGGTGGACGTGCTCGTAGCCCTGGTGGGGCTCCGGCACGTACGGGAACGTCGTGTGGAACGGCCGGTCGTTCGCGTCGACGCCGTCGCCGAGCTGGTTGTTCGGCGTCCGGTTCGCGTTGCCGCCGCACTGTCCGAGGCTCTCGATCAGCGGCGCCACGGCCGGGCCGTAGCCGCACGTGAGCGCGCGCAGCTCGATGTCCGTGACGTCGTCCTCGAGCCGGCGCCCGTTCGGGAACCCGGCGAAGTCACCGGCGAGAACGCCGAGGCGATTCCCCTGCCCGACGAGAGCCGTCGGCGCGATGCCGGTGTTCAGCCGGATCAGGTCGGCCTTGGTCGAGCCCGTGAAGTTGAGCCCCGGCACGCCCGTGAGCAGGATGGCCGCGATGTCGCCGCGCCCATTCTCCGGTGCGTTGTCGAGCACCGGGTAGAGCAGGTTGGCGAGCTTCGTGACCTCTGGGCTCAGGTACCGGCGGACGAAGCGGGAGTCCCTCGACGGGTCGGACGCGTTCCACTCGTCCTTCTTGGCCAGCGAAATCACGACCTCGTTGACGAGCGGGTTCGCCAGGCGCGAGACCTGAACCCACCGGCCGCGGTTCCTCACGTCGTCGTCACGGAGGATCCGGATCTTCTGCCGGCTCGCCGTCGCGTAGACGCCGATCACCGCCTTCCGCTCGTCGGCCTCGTGCAGCCGCTTGTCGCGCGTCAGCTGCGCGATCGGCACCTGGAGGACGATGGCGTGCGTGTTGTAGCCGCCGACGCCGTCGACCCCGTCCTCCGCGGGCAGCGGAAGCACGTGCGCCGGGTTGAACGGGCGCAGGCCGGCGAGGTCGAACACCGAGCCGAGGTCGACGTAGAACGGGTCGTCGCTCTGCCCGGCGTAGACCTTGATGCCGCGCGGAAGCTGGTTGACCGCCGCCGCCATGAGGGAGCCGTACCCCGGCGTCGAGCGGGGCCCTATGTTCACCGGCGGCGTCTGGAGCCCGCGACCGAGCACCTTCTTCTTTCCGTCCTCGACGCGGGTGACGCTGTAGCGTTGCGGCCGGTTCCAGTCCGGATCGGAGAGCGTGTCGATCGGGCGGGTGTTGTAGAGGAAGGTCTTCCCGTTGCGCGTCCGCGTGTCGAAGCGGAACTGGTACGAGATGTCCTCCCTCCCGTCGCCGGTGTTGTCCACCTTCAGCTCGTAGAGCACGTCCTCGCCGAACTCGTGGAAGTTCGGGCCGCCGGCCGGCTCCTCAAGGGGGATGTAGTTGGCGACGATCGTCACCGTGTTGGGCCGGTCCGGGCTGACGAACGCGTAGACGTCCGTGTTGTCAGCTACCGGATCCTGGCTGATCAGCGGTGCCTCACGGTGACTCGAGGCGGTGCCGCTCTCGGGCCCCGAGCCGCGCACGAGCACGGCCGTGAGGGCTGCGCCGACGAGCAGCACGAGCACAGCGATCCTTCTCATGTCCCTCTCCTCCTTGGGGGATTGCGCGCCGTATTCGCTCGAGCGGCGAAACCGGTTCGGACCGCCGAGACGAACCGGTCTCGGCTCACACGCGAATAGGGATCGTGACCGCCGTGCTAGCGTTTCGCGGGCGCCGCAAGGCGCGCCGCTCCATGGTTCGCGGGCTGGCACACCTCTCGGACGAAGCGCTGGTCGCCCTCGTGGCGCGCGCGGACGCGGAGGCGCTGGCCGAGCTCTACGACCGCTTCGGAGGAGTTGCGTACGGGCTCGCGCTCAGGATTGTGCGCGACCCCTCGCTGGCCGAGGACGCCGTGCAGGAGGGGTTTCTCACCGTCTGGCGGTCGGCCTCGCGCTTCGTCGCCGAGCGGGCGAAGGCCAGCACCTGGATCCTGACGCTCGTCCACCGCCGCGCGGTCGATCTCGTTCGCCGGGAGCAGCCGCGCCGGGCCGAGCCGCTCGCGGCGACGCCGCAGCCGACCGTGGAGGACACGGAGGAGCAAGCCTGGCTCCATCTCCAGCGGGACCGCGTCCAGGAGGCGTTGCAACGCCTGCCGGACAAGCAGCGAGAGGCGCTCGAGCTCGCCTACTACGGCGGCTTCACTCAGTCGGAGCTCGCCGATCGCCTGGGCGAGCCCCTCGGCACGATCAAGAGCAGGATGTTCTCCGGCCTCGCGCGGCTCCGCGAGCTGCTGACGGAAGGAGGCCTGGAGAGAGACCCATGGAACGCCAGGGAATCCACGAGCTGAGCGCCGCCTACGCCCTCCACGCGCTCGATTCAGACGAGGAGCGCGCTTTCGAGGAGCACCTCGCGCACTGTGACGAGTGCCGCGAGCACGTCGCGGCCTTCCAGGAGACGGCTGCGGCCATGGCGTACGACGGCGGTCCCGCCGCGCCGCCCGCGGCGCTTCGCGGACGCATCCTCGCCGAGGCCCGGAGCGAGCGGCCGAAGGTCGTGCAGCTCGGGGAGCGGCGCCGCTGGGCGTTTCCGGCCACCGCCGGAGTCGCCGCGGCGGCCGCCTGCGCCGCCCTCGCGCTGGGCATCTGGTCCCTCTCCCTCTCCTCGAGCCTCTCGGACGAGCGCGCCGCGCTCGATCGCGCCGAGCAGACGGTCTCCGTCCTCGCCCAGGCCGACGCGACGCGGATCCCGCTCTCGGGCGCCGAAGGGATGCTCGTCGTCAACCGCTCGGGCGAGGCCTGGCTGGTCGTCTCCGGTCTCGAGGAAGCGCCGAGCGACCAGACCTATGAGGCGTGGATCCTCCGGGACGGGGACGCCGTGCCCGCAGGCCTCTTCCACGGCGGCGGCTCGCGAACGATCGTCAAGCTCTCGCGGGAGGTGCCCGAGGGGGCGGCCGTGGCGGTCACCCTCGAGCGCGCCGGAGGCGTCGACCAGCCGACGCAGGAGCCCGTCTTCACGAGCGCTCAGACGGCGTAGACGTAGCGGGTCGTTAGACTGTCCCGCTTCGTGCTGTTCCGAAGACGTAGGCGCGCGCACAGTCAGCGCAGGCGCCGGATCCGCAAGCTCAGGTTTCTCGCGCTTACCCTTGTGCTGACGCTCGTCGCGTCGGTCTCGTTCGTGTACGGCTTCGTCAGCGCGATCGCGAGCGACCTCCCCGAGCTCGAGCCGGGGAAGGAGCGCCGCCCGGAGCGAATCGGCTACATCTACGCCTCGGACGGGAAAACCGTCCTGGCCGTCCTTCGCGGCTCCGAGAACCGCATCCTGGTCCGCTCGGAGGAGATGGCGCCCGTCGTGAAGCAGGCGATCGTCGCCGTGGAGGACCGCCGCTTCTGGGAGCATCGAGGCGTCGACATCCAGGGAATGGCACGCGCGCTGTGGGCGGACATCCAGCACAAGAAGGTCGTCCAGGGTGGCTCGACCGGCCGCGGGAGCCCGGATGGCCGATGTCCTCCGGCTCCGGCAGCGCCGCCTCCGCCGCCCGGTCGAACTCGTTCGGGCCGATGAGGCCCTGCTCGAGCATGAGCCGCAGAACCGTGTCCCGGCGAGCCTTGGCCGCCTCCGGGTTCGCCG
>DASQWP010000013.1:0-6800 GCA_035640195.1 Gaiellaceae bacterium
CGGCGGCTCATCGCGGACCCGGAAGAAGCGCGGGCTATGGGCGACGCCGCGCGGGTGAGCGCCCTTTCCCGCTACGGAGTGGACCGCTTTCTCGAGAACTGGGACCGTGTCCTCGGAGAGGTGACGTCGTGAAGGTGGCGATGGTCTCAGAGCACGCGAGCCCGCTGGCCGTCCTCGGCGGCGTCGACGCGGGAGGTCAGAACGTGCACGTCGCCGCCCTCGCCCGCGAACTCGGTCGGCGTGGCATCGAGGTCGTCGTCCACACGCGGCGTGACGATCCAACACTGCCCCGCCGCGTCCCGCTCGCCCCCGGAGTCGCGGTCGACCACGTGGACGCGGGTCCCCCGTCGCCTGTCTCCAAAGACGTGATGCTCCCATTCATGGACGACTTCGCGGCCGAGCTCGGCCATGCATGGAGGCGAGAGCGCCCCGACGTCGTCCACGCCCACTTCTGGATGTCGGGCCTCGCGTCGCTCAAAGCGGCGGCGCCGCTCGACATCTCCGTTGTCCAGACGTTCCATGCCCTCGGCGTCGTGAAGCGGCGCCAGCAGGGCACGAAGGACACGAGCCCGATCGAGCGCCTCGAGCTCGAGCGGGAGATCATTCAGCGCGCTGCGCGGATCGTGGCCACGTGCAGCGACGAGGTCTTCGAGCTAGTCCGCCTCGGAGCCGACGTCCGCCGCGTCTCGGTCGTCCCCTGCGGCGTAGACCTCACTCTCTTCCGACCGGATGGACCGGCCGAAGCGCGGCCCTCCGGCAACCCGAGGGTCGTCGTCCTCAGCCGGCTCGTCGAGCGCAAGGGCATCGGCAACGTCGTCACGGCGCTGAAGGAGCTTCCGGGCGTGGAGCTCGTCGTGGCGGGGGGCGGCGATGCCGAGGACCTCCGCCATGATCGCGAAGCCCAGCGCCTATCCGCGCTCGCGCACGAGATCGGTGTGGCGGACCGCGTCGAGCTGCGCGGCCGGATCCCGCGGAGCGCCGTGCCGGAGCTCCTCCGGTCGGCGGACGTCGTCGCCTGCGTTCCGTGGTACGAGCCGTTCGGGATCGTCCCGCTCGAAGCGATGGCCTGCGGGATCCCCGTTGTGGCCTCCGCCGTCGGCGGTCTGGTCGACTCCGTCGTGGACGGCGTAACCGGGATCCACGTGCCGCCACGGAGACCCGATCGCGTGGCCGAGGCCCTGGGAACCCTGCTGGCCCGCCCCGAGCTCTGTGCACGCCTGGGTGCAGCCGGGGCCGATCGCGCGCGGAAGCGATACAGCTGGAGTCGCGTGGCCGACGCAACGCTCGACGTGTATGGAGCGCTCCTCGTCGAGCCTGCCGTGGCCATGAGAGGAATGGGGCGATGATCGCGATCGCTTCGCCGCCGTCCGCACGCGCCCACCTCGCCGCGCTCCAGCAGACGCTCGACGCACTCGAGCAGGAAGTCGACCGCATCGAGGCGTGGGGCAGTCGGCTCGCGAGCGTGCTTTCAACGGGCGGCCGGCTGCTCGCCGCCGGAAACGGCGGTAGTGCTGCCCAAGCACAGCACCTGACGAGCGAGCTCGTCGGGCGCTACCGCGAGGAGCGGCCTCCGTTCAGCGCCCTGGCCCTCTGCGCAGAGCCCTCGAGCCTGAGCGCGATCGCCAACGACTACGGCTTCGAGCAAGCGTTCGCACGGCAGGTCTGCGCGCACGGCCGCCCCGGTGACGTTCTCGTGGCGCTCAGCACATCCGGACGCAGCCCGAACGTCCTCGCCGCAGCCACGGCCGCCCGTGAACATGGGCTGGCCGTCTGGGCCCTCACGGGCCCGCCGCCGAACCCGCTCGAGGCGGTGTCAGACGAGGCGGTCGCCGTCGATGCTGCGGAGACGGCCACCGTTCAGGAGGTCCACCAAGTCGTGATCCACCTCCTCTGTGCGGCGTTTGACCTGACAGTGTCGAGAGGGCTCCCGAGATGAGCGGGCGGCCGCTCGTAGTCGTCGGCGACACGCTGCTCGACATCGATGTCGACGGCGACGTCGAGCGGTTCTGCCCGGAGGCGCCCGTCCCCGTCCTCGACGAGCGAGCGCGGCGCGCCCGTCCCGGCGGCGCTGGTCTGGCGGCGGTCCTCGCCGCAGCGGATGGGCGGGCTGTGACGCTCGTGACTGCGTTGGCCGGCGACGACGCCGGCCGGAACCTGCGCACGCTCCTCGAGAAAGCAGGCGTGGAGGTGATCGACCTCGGCCTGAGCGGCGCGACGCCGCGGAAGACGCGCCTGCGCTGTGAGGGACGGCTCCTCATCCGCGTCGACGAGGGCGGGGGAGGAGTCGTCCGCGAGGGCGTGCCGCCGGGCCCTGCCCTTCGGCGCATCGCAACCGCCGCGGCCGTGCTGGTCGCCGACTACGGACGCGGTATCGCCGCGCACGGCGCTCTCCGCCGGGCCCTGGCGGACCAGTCGGCTGCACGTCCCCTTATCTGGGACCCGCACCCCGCCGGCCCCCAGCCTGTCCCGGGAGTCGATCTTGCGACACCGAACCGACGCGAGGCCCGCGCCCTTACGCCGAAAATCGAGGGAACGGGCGTCTCGGTAGACGCCGCCCGTGCCCGCGCGCTGGCGCGCCGCTGGGGAGCGGCCGCCGTCGTCCTCACCCTCGGTGCGGAAGGAGCCCTGCTCGTGTCAGGCGAGGCCGCGCCGCTCGCGTTCCCCGCCCCCCCGACCACCGCGGCGGACCCCTGCGGGGCGGGCGATCGCTTCGCCTCGGCCGTGGCAGGCTGCCTCGCCGACGGAGCACTCCTTCCCAACGCCCTCACCGAAGCCGTTCGGCTCGCGAGCACCTTCGTGCGCGACGGGGGGGCGGGATCCGTGCGGCTCGACCCGGGCCGGCCGGATCCATCCCACGCGCTGCAGGAGCGCGCCGAGGACGTGGTCGCCCGCGTCCGGGCTGCAGGGGGAAGCGTCGTCATGGCGGGCGGATGCTTCGACGTGCTCCACGCAGGTCATGTCCGGACGTTGCAGGAGGCCCGCAAGCTCGGCGACTGCTTGGTCGTCTGCCTGAACTCGGACAGCTCCGTGGGCCGACTGAAGGGGGCCGACCGTCCGCTCGTTCCCCAGGAGGACCGCGCGGCGGTCCTGCGCGCGCTCGGCTGCGTCGACGCTGTCGTCATCTTCGACGAAGAGACGCCCGAGGCCGTGCTCGAGCGGTTCCGGCCGGACGTGTTCGCCAAGGGCGGCGACTACTCGCTCGAGCAGCTTCCGGAAACCCAGGTCATGGCCCGCTGGGGCGGCGAGGTTACGGTGCTCCCCTACGTCGAGGGCCGCTCGACCACCCGCCTCATCGAGGAGCTCCTCGTCCGTGCCGGCTGAGTTTGGGACGGTGATCGTGACCGGCGGCGCCTCGGGCCTCGGCGCCGCCGTCGCGATGGCGCTCGCGCAGAGGGGGGCCCGCCCTGTGGTCCTCGACCGCGGCGCACCGCCATTCGACTGCGAGTACGAGATCGTCGATCTCGCCGACACGCGGGCGGCCGAGGCCGCAGTGGAGCGGATCGCCGTCCGCCACGGCGGCCTCGCGGCGGTCGTCACCTCGGCCGGCACCGATTCGTGCGGCCGGCTCGACGACGTTCCGGCGGCCGAGTGGGAGCGTGTGATCATGGTGAATCTCCTCGGCACCGCGGCGGTCGTCCGAGCCGCGCTCCCGCATCTCGAGCGCTCGAGCGGGCGTGTCGTCACCGTGGCCTCCACGCTCGGCTTCCGGGCGATGAGCGACGCGACCGCCTACTGTGCCAGCAAGTTCGGCATCGTGGGGTTCACGCGGGCGCTCGCCGCCGAGACGGCGGGCAGCGTCGGCGTTACGCTCCTCGTCCCCGGCGGTATGCGGACCGCCTTCTTCGACGGCCGTCCCGAGCGGTACCAGCCTCCAGACGACGCCCAGCTGAACGATCCCGGGGACGTCGCGGCGGCAGTCCTCTTCGCGCTCGCCCAGCCGAGCGGATGCGAGGTTAGAGAGCTCGTCGTCACCCCGTCGCGCGAGCCGTCCTGGCCGTGACCGGACGGCCGCTTCTCGTGGCCCTTCGCCCGCTCGGGCTTGGCGACCTGCTCACCGGCGTACCGGCTCTGCGCTCGCTTCGCGCCTCGTTCCCCGAGCACCGGCTCGTGCTCGCCGCGCCGTCCGCGCTCGCCCCCCTGGCCCTGCTCACCGGCGCGGTCGACGACATCGTCGACACTCACCCGCTGAGACCGCTCGACCCGCGCCTCGGCCGCCCGGAGCTGGCGGTCAATCTCCATGGCAAGGGGCCGGCGAGCCATCGCGTCCTCCTTGCGGCCTGCCCGCAGCGGCTGCTCGCCTTCGCCAATGCTGACGTTCCGAAAAGCAACGGGATGCCGGACTGGCGAGAGGCCGAGCATGAGGTGGAGCGCTGGTGCCGACTCCTGACCGAGAGTGGGATACCTGCCGATCCGAGAAATCTCGACCTCGAGCCACCTGCCGAGCGCGCCCCATCCCAGGCTCGCGGGGCGACGATCGTGCATCCCGGCGCAGCCAGCGCCGCCCGCCGCTGGCCACCCGATCGCTACGCCTCCGTCGCACGCGCCGAGCTGCAGCGCGGACGCCGCGTCGTCGTCACGGGCGGCCCTACTGAGGTGGAAGCCGCGACCGAAGTCGCCGCCCGCGCCGGCCTCGCCGAGTCAGTCGTCCTAGCCGGGCGCACCGGCCTCCTCGAGCTCGCCGCCGTGGTCGCGGAAGCAGGCAGGATCGTCTGCGGGGACACCGGCGTCGCCCACCTCGCGACCGCCTTCCAGACGCCCTCCGTAGTGCTCTTCGGACCGACGGCTCCAAGCACTTGGGGGCCGCCGCCAAGCCGCGCCTGGCACAAATGCCTCTGGAAGGGAACAACCGGAGATCCGCATGGCGAATCCCCCGACCCAGGACTGCTCGGGATCGAGGTCGAGGACGTGCTCGACGCGCTGGCCGGACTCGACGCCGTAGAGGAGGCCGCGTGAACGCCCTCCATCCAGAGCTGCCCAGCGAGGTTCAGATCGAGGTGACCGGCTCCTGCAACCTCGCCTGCAAGATGTGCCTCGTTCGCTACCGCCCCAAGCTCGGCAAGGCCGAAGGCGCCATGCCATTCGCGACGTTCAAGTCCATCCTCGACCGCCTACCGACACTCGAGCGCGTGACCTTGCAGGGCCTCGGCGAGCCGCTGCTCGCGCCCGACCTCTTCCGCATGATCGAATACGCGGCGGCCCGCGGCATCCGGATGGGCTTCAACACCAACGGGACGCTGCTCACGCGGGACAAGGCGGAACGTCTCGTCCGCGCCGGCCTCGACTGGCTGCACATCTCGCTCGACGGAGCGACGGCACCGACGTACGAAGGCATCCGACACGGCTCGGACTTCGAGCGCGTCCGTGCGAACGTCCTCGAGCTCGTGCGGACGATGCGGCAGCTGGACAAAGAGAAGCCGACCCTCTCGCTCGTCTTCGTCGCGATGCGCCGGAACATCGGCGAGCTTCCCGAACTCGTCCGGCTGACCGCAGCCTGGGGCGTCGGCCAGCTCTTCGTCCAGAACCTGTCCCATTCGTTCGGCGACACCGATCCGGCCGGCACCTACCGGGACATCCGAGAGTTCGCCGCCAGCGAGGCGCTCTGGGCAGAAGAGGACAAGGCAGAGGCGGAGAAAAGCTTCGCAGCCGCGCGCGCGCTCGCCGCGAGGCTCGGCGTGGAGCTGCGGCTCCCGCGCATCGAGCAACCCCCGAAGCGGCCCCGCCCCGCCGGATCGCCCGGTTGCCACTGGCCCTTCGGGTCTGCCTACGTGACCCACGATGCCAAGGTGCAGCCTTGCTGCATGGTCATGGGCTCGGACCGCGCCGTGCTCGGCGATCTCGCTCGAGACGACATCACCGCTGTCTGGCAAGGCGAGGCCTACGAGGAGTTCCGCCGCAGGCTCCTGAGCGACGACAACCCACCGGACGTCTGCAGGGATTGCTCGCTCTACCGGGGGGTCTTCTGACTGGTGCCAAGTCACGCCCACGTAGAGCTCATGGAAGGGCAGCGCGAAGGCGCGGGGCTCGAGACGCCGCCTCTCTCCCCCGAGACTGGCGGGCCTGCACGGGCCCGGGAAATAGCCAGCGGCGTCGGCGAAAGCGAGAACTAAGGCGCGCCCAGGTGCCAAGTTCAGCGCGTTGGCGCGCCGAAGGCCGCTTACGAAAAGGGACTAGTCGGAGCTCATCGAACTCCGAGGGCGTGCGCACCATGTTCGTGGTTTACGCGGTCGTGATCACCGTCGGGGTGGTCCTCTACACGGCCGTTGGCCTCGCACACTTGTAGCCATGCGGCTCTGGCTCAAGAACAACAGCCTTTCACTCTTCTTCCTCCTTCTCTTCCTCGGCGCGCTCGCCGGGCAGTCCGTAGCCGGCCAGCGAGTATTCAATGAAGAGCAGCTTCAACACGGGGGCGAGACTGTCACCTACGCCCGCTACCTGATCTCCTCCCACTTCGGCTCGGCAGTGCTCGAGAACTGGCAGTCCGAATACCTTCAATTCGCGTTCTTCATCCTGGCCACGGTGTGGCTGATTCAGCGCGGCTCGAACGAGTCGAAGAAACCAGACGACATAGGCCTTGAGTCGGATCAGCTCCAGCTCGTCGGCCCCCACGCGCAGCAGAACTCGCCGCGGCTGGCAAAGGTGGAGGGCTGGGCCCGAAGGATCTACGAGAACTCGCTCATAATCGTGATGGCCGCCATCTTCCTCGCGGCCTGGTTCGGCCAGTCGGTCACCGCGTGGAGCGAATACAACGACGAGCAGCGCGAGCACGGCAGTACGCCGGCCTCGTGGCTGGGCTACGTCGG
>DASQWP010000014.1:0-17757 GCA_035640195.1 Gaiellaceae bacterium
TCTCCGGTCGCCGACGGACAGCAGGTCGTCGTTCCCCTGCGCGGCTCAGGGGGCGCGACCGTCCCGGGGTCGCCGGGCGCGACGGGAGGCGTCGTCCACCTGAACTCGGCGACGCTCGAGGAGCTCGACACCCTGCCCGGGGTCGGCCCCGTCACCGCGCAGAAGATCCTGGACTACCGGACGGCCAACGGCGCCTTCTCGTCAGTCGACGAGCTCGACGCAGTGCCGGGGATCGGGCCGGCGACGCTCGAGGAGCTTCGCCCGCTCGTCGGCTTGTGAACGGGATCAGGTCACGCCTCCAGGAGTCCCTCCGGCGCGCGCCTGCCGCGCATCTCCTCGCCGCGTCGGTCTGCGCGGGACTCGGCCTCGCGCTCGCCGTCCGCCTGGCTCATCCGGCGCTCGCAGTCACGGCAGCCGCCCTCGCCCTCTCAGCTCTGGGCCTTGACCGCCGGCGCGGCGTCACGCTCGCGCTCGCCCTCGCAACCGCGGGCTGGTGGTGGGGGAGCGAGCGGCTCGTGGAGCTCGACCGGAGCATCCTCTCGGCCGAGATCGACCGCGCGGCGCTCGCGCGCGTGGAGGTGACGGGACCCGCGCGCCGGAGCGAGTTCTCCGTGCGCGTGCCCGTGCGGGTACTCCGGTTCGGCCGGCTCGACCTGCGCGAGCGGGCCCGTCTCGACCTGCCGCCCGAGCGCGCGCCGCCTCAGGGAGCCGTTCTCGAGGTGGTGGCGACCGTTGCGCGGCCG
Organism: Gaiellaceae bacterium; assembly: GCA_035640195.1. GTDB lineage: Bacteria > Actinomycetota > Thermoleophilia > Gaiellales > Gaiellaceae > DASQWP01. The sequence goes on from DASQWP010000014.1 coordinate 744, forward strand.
CGCGGGCCCGACGAGGCCGGCGGCTTCGACGAAGCCGGATACCTGCGCCGCCAGGGCGTCCATGTCGTGCTCCGCGCGAGCTCGTACCGGGTCGTCGGGCGCCGGGGCGGCGTCGGGGGGCTCGCCGACCGGCTGCGCGCGGTGGTTGTGCGCTCGATGGCGCCCGGTCTCGAGGGGGAGCGGCGGGCGGTCGTCGCGGGCGTCGTCCTCGGCGAGGACGAGGGGCTCGACGAGGAGCTGCGCGATCGCTTCCGCGCCTCCGGGCTCTACCACCTCTTGGCCGTCAGCGGACAGAACGTCGCCTACGTCGTCGCCGGGATGATCCTGCTCGCCTGGGCGCTCGGCTTCCCGCGCTGGGTCGGGGAGCTGGGGGCGATCGGCGCCGTCGCCGCCTACGTGCTCGCGGTCGGTTGGCAGCCCTCCGTCGTCCGCGCGGGCATCGCCGGAGCGCTCGCCTCGCTCGCTTGGCTCGCGTCCCGCCCGCGTGATCGCTGGTACTTCCTCCTCGTGGGGGCCGCCGTCCTGCTCGCGTGGAACCCCTACAGCCTGCTCGAGCCCGGCTTCCAGCTCTCCTTCGCCGCAGTCGCCGCGATCTTCGTCCTCGTTCCGCGGCTCGAGCGGCGGCTGGAGGGGTACCCGCTTCCGCGCCGGCTCGCGGAGGTGATCGCCCTCTCCGGCGCGTGCGGAGCGGCGACGGCGCCGATCGTCTGGCTCCACTTCGGCGCCATTCCGGTCTACTCAGTTCTCGCGAACGCCCTCGCCGCCCCGGTCGTCGCTCCTCTGCTCGGACTTGCCCTCGCGGCGACGGCGCTCGCGCCCCTCCTCCCGGGTGCCGCGGCCGCGCTCGCCTGGGCGAACGGCTGGCTGGCGGCCTACCTCGCGGCCTGCGCTCGCCTCGTGGGCGGCCTGCCCTACGCGGAAGCGACCTCGCGGGGCGCGCTCGCGCTCCTCGCCGGGGTAGCGCTCCTGCTCGCCCTTGCCGCTCACATGCGGCCTCCCAAGGGACCACGAACCGCTGCGCTCGTGGGCGTCGCGCTCGTGCTCGTCGTCGCCTGGCGCAGCGCGCCCGGCGACGCGCCTTCCCCGCCGCAGGGCCTACGCGTCACGATTCTCGACGTCGGCCAGGGCGACGCGACCTTGCTCCAGGTTCCGGAGGGAGCTGTGCTGGTCGATCAGGGCCCGCCGGAGGCCGACGTCGCGGGCCAGCTCCTCGGGCTCGGCGTTCGCCGGATCGACCTGCTCGTCCTCACGCATCCCTCCCGCGACAACGTCGGCGGTTCGAGGGACGTCGTCGAGCGCCTCGACGTCGGGCTCGTCCTCGAGCCGAGGCTGCCGTTCGAGAATCCATTCGGCGGGCCGGCACTCGCCGCGGCGCGCCGAGCCGGCGTCCGCGTCGTCGTCACGCGTGCGGGGCAGAGGTATCGCCTGGGCCGCCTCCGCCTGCGTGTCCTCTGGCCGGACGGCGCGGCTAGCCCGGCGGACGACCCGAACGACCATGCGACGGTGCTGCTCGCGAGCTACGGCGAGACGGACTTCCTGCTGCCCGCCGACGCGGAGTCGAACGCGACGGTGCCGCTCCGTCCACCCCCGGTGGAGATTTTGAAAGTCGGGCACCACGGCTCCTCCGATCCCGGCCTCCGGGAGCTCCTCGCCCTCACGCGCCCGCGCATCGCTCTCGTCTCCGTGGGCGCCGGCAACGACTACGGCCATCCCTCGCCGTCGACCCTGGCGACGCTCGAAGCGGCGCCCGGGCTGGCCGTATATCGCACCGACCGCGACGGACGCATCACGATCGAGTCGGACGGCGAGCGCCTCTCGGTCGGGGACGAGCGCTGACTATGCTCACGGCCGGTGACCGACAGCCCGCTCCTCCCCGCCTACCTGCTCGTCGGCGGCGACCGGCCGAAGATCCGGCTCGCGCTCCGCCGTCTGCGGGCCCGATTCGGCGAGGAGTCCTTCGAGCTCCTCTCGGCGGAGATCGCCGGGGGCGCCGAGGCCGTCACGGCCTGCAACGCCCTGGGCCTCTTCGCAGGCGAGGGCGGGCGTCTCGTCGTCGTCGAAGGAGTCGAGCGCTGGAAGGCCGACGATGTCGAGGCGGTTGCCGAGTACCTGCGCGAGCCCGTTCCCGGTGCCGTGCTTGCGCTGGTCGCCGAGGAGTCGCTCGCCAAGGGCTCGAAGCTGCCCGACGTCGTCGCGGCGGGGGGCCAGGTGCTCGCATACGAGGCGCCTAGGGCCCGCGACCTCCCGGCCTGGGTGCGAGCTCGATTCGAGGGCCTCAACGTGCAGGCCGACGCCGACGCGGCGCGCGCGCTCGTGGAGATCGTCGGAGACGACGTCACGGCGCTCGCCACCGAGGCGGAGAAGATCGCCGCCTGGGCGGGGCCGGACCCGGTCGGCCGCCGAGAGGTGGAGGCCCTCGCCGCCTCGGCCCAGGAGGCCTCCGCCTGGGCCCTCACCGACGCTTGGGGCGCCCGCGACCTGCCGCGAGTCCTCGCGGCCTGCGAATCGGATCTGGAGCACGGCGAGGAGCCCTTCGTCGTCGCCATGCGCCTTTCCGCGCAGATCGGGCTCGTCCGCTCCGTGCAGGCACTCGCGGAGGAGGGCCTTGGCGCCAGGGACATCGCCAAGCGCCTCCGCAAGCACGAGTTCCGTGTTCGCAAGGCAATCGGGCACGCTGAGAACTACTCGCGCGACGAGCTGGACGCGGCGGTGGTCCGCCTCGCCGCCCTCGATGCGGCGCTCAAGGGTGCGAGCCGCCTCGCGGGCGAGATCGAGCTCGAGCGGGCGCTCGTCGAGCTCCTCCGGGCTCCGGAAGCGGCGCCGGCCTAGTCCTGTGGGCCGGCGAGGAGGCGCGCGGCCTGCGCCTTCTTGCGCGCGGCCTTGTTCGGGTGGAGCGCTCGCGTCGCCGCGGCCTTGTCGAGGCAGCGCACGAGCTCGCGGTGCGTTGCCGTCGCGGCCTCCGAGTCCCCGTCGGCGACGGCCGTCTCGAGCCGCCTGACGAGCGTCTTCGCGGCCGAGCGGTAGCGCAGGTTCTCCAGGCGCTGGCGGGCAGCGATGTCGACGCGGCGCTTCTGCTGCTTGATGTTCGGCATAGGAAAAGGCCCTGCGGGCCAGGCGGAATCCTAGCAGGGAAGCCTCAGCCTCCGGCGGCTCGCCTATCCTCGCGCGCGTGCCTGCAGGAGAGCTCCGCCCGAGGCGCCGCCTGGCCTGGTCGACGGCGATCTTCGCCGCCGCGACCGGTGTCTCGCGCGTCCTCGGCCTCTTCCGCGAGATCGTCGCCCGCCGCTACTTCGGCGTCGAAGGGCCGATCAACGCCTTCACAGTCGCCTTCCAGGTGCCGAACCTGATCCGCGCGCTCGCGGCCGACATGGCCCTGGGCGCCGCCTTCGTTCCCGTCTTCAGCGAGCTCTTGGAAAAAGAGCAACGGGCCCGCGCCTGGCGCCTGGCCTCGACGCTCTTCTGGCTCGTCCTCGTCGGCCTCGGAGCCCTCACCGGCCTCTTCCTGCTCCTGGCGCCCTGGGTGATGCGGCTCTTCCTCGGGGGTGAGTACGAGGAGCTGGCCACGGGGCTGTTCCGCGTCCTCCTCCCGATCGTCGTGCTCATGGGTGTTTCCGGCATCGTCGTCGGGATCCTCAACTCCTACGAGGAGTTCACGGTTCCGGCGCTCATGCCGGTGCTCTGGAACCTCGCCATCATCGTCTCACTGGTCGTCTTCGTCCCCAGGTTCGAGAGCGTGGAGGCGCAGCTCTACGCGTACGCGGGCGGCGTCCTCGCCGGCACGGTTCTCCTGGTCGTGACGCCGGTCCGGTGGCTGCGCGGGCGGGACGGGCGCATCCGCGCGGTGGTCGACCTCCGCGACCCGGCCGTCAAGCGGGTCCTCGCGCTCATGCTCCCCGTCACGCTCGGCATCGGGCTCATCAACTTCAACCTCGTGGTCAACACCTTCTTCGCCGCTCGCTTCGTCGACCCGACTCTCGCGCCGAGCGCGATCGACGCCGCCTTCCGGATCTACATGCTCCCCCAGGGAATGTTCTCAGTCGCCGTCGCCACCGTCCTCTTCCCGCGGCTCTCCCGCCTCGCCGCCCGTCAGGACCTCGTCGGCTTCCGCGAGACGGTCTCTCTCGGCCTCCGCCAGATCGGCTTCCTCCTGCTCCCGGCGAGCGCAGTCTCGGCGGTCCTGGCCGAACCGATCGTGCGGCTCCTCTACGAGCGGGGCGAGTTCGAGGCCCACCAGACGCCGGTCGTCGCCTCCGCGCTGGCCGCCTTCGCACTCGGCCTAACGTTCAACGGGGCGATGCTGATGCTGAACCGGGCGTTCTTCAGCCTCCAGTCCCCGTGGGTGCCGACTGCAGTGGCGGTGGGCAACCTCGGACTCAACGTCGCCCTGAACGCGGCGCTGTTCCGCGTCGGAGTGTGGGGGATCCCGCTCGCCACCTCGCTGGTGAACATCGCGGGCACCGCAGCCCTTCTCGTCCTCGTGCGCCGCCGGCTCGGACGGGTCGACGGCAGGGCTCTCTCCTCCTCGTACGCTCGCATCACCCTTGCGTCCGCGCTCGCGGCCGGGGCCGCCTTCGGCGTGTGGTTCGGGCTCGACGAGGCGCTCGGCCGCTCCCTCGGCGCGCAAGTCGTATCCGTCGGGCTGGGCATCGCCGCGGCGGTCGTCGCCTTCCTCGGGCTCGCGCGGCTGCTCGGCATCCGCGAGCTCGACATGCTCCTCTCGCTGCGCCGTCGATCCGCTACAACCTCGGAGTGAGCCTCGACAAGATCCGCAACTTCTCCATCGTCGCGCACATCGACCACGGCAAGTCGACGCTCGCCGACCGCATCCTCGAGCTGACGCAGACTCTCTCCGAGCGCGAGATGCGCGAGCAGGTGCTGGACACGATGGAGCTCGAGCGCGAGCGCGGAATCACCATCAAGGCGCAGGCCGTGCGCGTGGCCTGGAAGGGTCACCAGCTGAACCTGATCGACACGCCCGGACACGTCGATTTCACCTACGAGGTCTCGCGGGCCCTGCAGGCCTGCGAGGGGGCGCTCCTCGTCGTCGACGCCGCGCAGGGAATCGAGGCGCAGACCCTCGCGAACGCCTACCTGGCGATCGAGAACGGCCTCGAGATCGTGCCCGCCGTGAACAAGATCGACCTTCCGCAAGCGGACCCCGACGGAACGGCCGCCGAGGTCGCCGACCTGATCGGGGAGGACGGCGCGCGCGTGCTTCGCATCTCCGCCAAGACGGGTGAGGGCGTCGAGGCCGTGCTCGACGCCCTCGTCGAGCGCGTTCCGCCGCCCGCGGGGCACCCTGCGGCGCCTCCGCGGGCACTCGTCTTCGATTCCTCCTACGACCAGTACCGCGGCGTCGTCGCCTTCGTCCGCGTCGTGGACGGCAGCTTTCGCACCCGGGAGCCTCTCCGGGCGATGGCCGCCGGCACCCGCTTCGAGGCGGAGGAGCTCGGCTTCTTCTCGCCCTTCCGCAGCCCGACGCCGACGCTGGAGGCGGGCGAGGTCGGCTACGTCGTCACGGGCCTCAAGGACGTCAGCCGGCTCCGCGTCGGCGACACGCTCACCTCCGAGGAGCGGCCCGCGACCGAGCCCCTCCCCGGCTACAAGGACGTGAAGCCGACGGTCTTCGCCGGTCTCTTCCCGACCGACTCGGACGACTACCCGGACCTCCGAGACGCCCTCGAGAAGCTCCGGCTGAACGACGCGTCGCTCTTCTACGAGCCGGAGACCTCAAAGGCGCTCGGGTTCGGGTTCCGCTGCGGCTTCCTCGGCCTCCTGCACATGGAGATCGTGCGCGAGCGCCTGGAGCGCGAGTTCGACCTCGACCTGCTCGTGACGGCGCCGAACGTCGCCTATCGCGTCCTGACGAACGCGGGGGAGGAGGTCGAGGTGCACAACCCCGCCGAGTTCCCTCGCGAGGTCGAGCAGGTGGACGAGCCGTACATCCGTGCGACGACGATCGTGCCGAAGGAGCACGTCGGCTCCGTGATGGAGCTGAACAACGAGCGGCGGGGCCGCTTCCACCACCTCGAGTACCTGAGCGAGGAGCGCGTGCTCGTCGCCTTCGATCTCCCGCTCGCCGAGATCGTCTACGACTACTACGACCAGCTGAAGAGCCGCACCCGGGGGTACGCGAGCTTCGACTACGACGTGCTCGGGTTCGAGCCCGGCGAGCTGGTGCGCGTCGACGTCCTGCTCGCGGGCGACCCCGTGGATGCGCTCAGCCTGATCGTGCACCGCGACGGCGCCTACGCGCGTGGGCGGGCGCTCGTCGACCGGCTGCGCGAGGAGATCCCGCGGCAGCTCTTCGACGTGCCCGTGCAGGCGGCGATCGGCTCCCGCGTGATCGCCCGCGAGACCATCAAGGCCAAGCGCAAGGACGTGCTCGCCAAGTGCTACGGCGGCGACATCACGCGCAAGCGCAAGCTGCTCGAGCGGCAGAAGAAGGGAAAGAAGCGCATGAAGCAGGTCGGCTCGGTGGAGGTGCCGCAAGAGGCCTTCCTCGCGGTCCTCAACCTGGACGGAGAGCGACGATGAGCGCGGCGGGCGGCGTCCGGCACCTGTACGTCCACCTGCCCTTCTGCGCGCACCGCTGCGGCTACTGCGACTTCGTCACGGTGGTGGGCCGGCGGGGCGAGCATGCCGGCTACGTCGACGCCCTCCTCGCGGAGCTCGAGCTCGAGCGGCCGCTCCTCGCCGACGGCGTCGAGACGGTCTACCTGGGCGGCGGCACGCCGACGTTCACCGAGCACGACGAGCTCGGCCGGCTGCTCGCCGCCCTGCCACACGCGGAGGAGCTGACGGTCGAGGCAAACCCGGAGACGGTCACCGCTCCGCTGGCCGAGCTTTTCGTACGAAACGGTGTCGATCGCGTGTCGCTCGGCGCACAATCCTTCCACACCGCCTTTCTGGACGTGCTGGAGCGCCGGGCACGCCCCGACGCCGTCCGCCGCGCGGTTCATCTTCTTCGACGTGCGGGCATCGACAACATCTCGCTCGACCTTCTCTACGGGATCCCCGGCCAGAGCGCCTCCCACGTCGCCGCGGACATCGGGGAAGCGCTCGCCCTCGAGCCCGAGCACCTCTCCTGCTACGAGCTGGAGGCGAAGCCGGGCACGCGCTTCGCGCACGCTCACGGCGAGGAGCTTGCCCGCCAAGCGGACGCGATGGAGGGCTACTTCGAGCTCGTCGTCGAGACCCTCGTCGGCGCCGGGTACCGCTGGTACGAGACGGCGAACTTCTGCCGCGCAGGGCGGGAGTCACGCCACAACCTCGCCTACTGGCGCGGGCGGGACTACCTCGGGCTGGGGATCGGCGCCGTCTCGACCCTGGGTGCCGTTCGCCGCCGGAACACGCCGAAGCTGGCCGCCTACGTCACCGCACTGGCCGGCGGCGGACAGCCGCCGCGCGAGACGGAGTGGCTCGACGAGGACGTGCGGGCGCGGGAGCGCCTCATGCTCGGGCTCCGCCTCGACAGGCCGCTCGCGCTGGCGGACGTGCGCGGAGCCCTCGACATGGACGCGCTCGTGCGTCTCGAGCGTCTCGGGCTGGCCGAGCGGCGTGCAGACGGGCTCGCGCTCACGAGTCGAGGCCGCTTCCTCGGCGGCGGGGTCACCGTGGAGCTTCTGGCCTAGATGACCGAGCGAAGAGGTTCGAAATCCCTGCAAACGTACAATTCGTGGGCATGACGGACGCGCAGCAGCCCAGCCTCACCATGCGGCAGCAGGAGATCCTCGCCCGGGTCGTGGAGGAGTACGTCGCCACCGGAAGCCCGGTCGGCTCCAAGACGCTGGTCGCACGCACGCAGCTGGAGATCTCTTCTTCGACGGTCCGCCACGAGCTCGCCGTGCTCGAGGAGCAAGGCCTCCTCACGCACCCGCATACCTCCGCGGGACGCGTGCCGACCGATCTCGGGTACCGCTTCTTCGTCGACCGCGTCCTCGACCGCCTCGAGCCGAGGCCGGCCGACCTCGAGCTCGATCTCTCGACGGTCGAGAGCCAGGTCGACTCCGCCCTGCGGGCGACGACGGATGCCCTCTCGCAGGTGACGCACCTGCTCGCGCTCGTGTCGGCGCCGCCGCTCGAGACGACGATCGTGCGCCACGTCGAGGTGCTCCTGCTGCAGCCGAACCTCGTCATGGTCGTGGTCATCACCTCGACCGGTGGAGTGACGAAGCGGCTCGTCAGCTTCGAGGAAGCTGTCGACCCCGGGCTCGCGGAGTGGGCGGGCGAGTACCTGAACGAGATGGTTGCGGGCCTGCAACTGGGGGCGCGCCTGCTGCGGAACCGCTTCGAGGAAGCCGAGCTCTCCGCGCGGGAACGAGATTTCCTCGCCCGGCTGCGGCCCGCCTTCACCGACGTCCTCGCGGCGGAGGAGCAGACGCTGTACGTCGGCGGCACTCCCTGGCTCCTGGACGAGTTCCGCGCCGACGGGCTCACCGGCTACCGTCGCCTGCTCGAGGTGCTCGAGCAGCGCGCCGCTCTGCTCCAGCTCCTGCGCGCGAGCCTCGTCTCCAAGCGCCCGTTCGTCCGTGTGGGCTCCGAGTTCGAGGACCCCGAGCTGGCCAGCGTCTCGCTCGTCGGCGCTCCGTACGGGCTCCAGCACCGCAACCTCGGCACGGTCAGCCTTCTCGGCCCGATGCGGATGGACTACATCAAGGCGATCGGCGCGGTGCGCTCGGCCGCGCACGAGCTCTCACGCTTCGTCGAGGAGCTCTACGAGAGCTCGGCGGGACGCTAGGAACGTGGCCACCACGAGGCGCGACTACTACGAGATCCTCGGCCTCTCGCGGGACGCGGACGAGAGGGCGATCAAGTCCGCCTTCAGGCGGCTCGCGCGCGAGCTCCACCCCGACGTCTCCGAGGCGCCGGACGCCGAGGAGCGCTTCCGGGAGGCGGCGGAGGCCTACGAGGTGCTCTCGAAGCGGGAGACGCGCGAGCTCTACGACCGCTTCGGCCACGAAGGCCTCCGCACGGGCGGTTTCAGGCCGACCGACTTCGACTTCGCCAACCTCGCGGATCTCTTCTCCGTCTTCTTCGGCGACGAGCTCTTCGGCGGGCTGGGGGCACGGCCGGGGCGGCGGGCTGCCCGCGGCGCAGACGTCCTCGCCGAGGTCGAGATCGAGCTTCCGGAGGCGGCCGAGGGAGCGACTCGCACGGTCCCGTTTCCCGTCTCGCTCTCCTGCCCTCGGTGCAGCGGAAGCGGAGCGGCGCCGGGGACCGCCCCCACGAGGTGCCCCCGCTGCGAGGGGACGGGACGTCTGCAGTCCGTTTCAACGTCTGTCTTCGGGCAGTTCGTCCGCACGCAGGCCTGCCCGGACTGCGGCGGCGCGGGCGAGGTGGTCGAGACGCCCTGCGAGGACTGCGCCGGGTCGGGGCGCGTGACCGAGCAACGCCAGCTCGAGGTGCAGATTCCGCCGGGAATCCACGACGGGCAGCGCATCCGGCTCTCGGGGGAAGGGCATGCCGGAGTGCTCGGCGGGCGCGCAGGCGACGTGTACGTGCTCGTGCGCGTGCGCCCGGACCCTCGCTTCGTTCGCGAAGGGAACGACATCATCGCCACCGTCGACCTGACGATGACCCAGGCGGCGCTGGGCGCGACGGTGACGGTTCCGACCCTGAACGGGGACGTCGAGCTGGAGTTCAAGGCGGGGACGCAGCCGGGCGAGATCCGCGTCCTGCGCGGCAAGGGCATGCCGGTGCTCCAGGGCTTCGGACACGGCGACCATCGGCTGCTCGTCAACGTTGCCGTCCCGGGCAACCTCTCCGAAGAGCAGCGCGGCCTGCTCGAGCAGTTCGAGCGCAGCGAGCACGAGCGGAACTACAAGGCGGACGAGACCCTGTTCGACAAGCTCCGCGCCGCATTCCGCTGAGCGGCGACCTACGCCGGATCGCCGTGCGCGTGCCGCTCGGACGGGCGGAGGAGGCGCGCGCGCTCATGCTCGAGCTCTGTCCCGAGGGCTTCGAGGAGGCCGACGTCGGTGCCGAGCTCGAGCTCGCGGCGTACCGGTCCGGCGGGGTAGACGAGCGCCTGAGGGCCCTCGGTCGCGTCTCGACATCCGCCGTCCGGCCAGGTTGGGCGGAGAGGTGGAGGCGCTTCCACCGCCCTGTGCGCGTCGGGCCCCTCTGGGTCGGCCCGCCCTGGGAGGAGCCCGACCCGGAAGCCCTCGCGGTCGTGATCGACCCTGGCCGAGCTTTCGGCACCGGGGCACACGCCACGACCCGCCTCTGCCTCGAGCTCCTGCTCGAACGGGAACGGGGAAGCTTGGTCGACCTCGGCTGCGGCTCCGGCGTTCTCGCGATCGCGGCGACGAAGCTCGGTTTCGCTCCCGTGGTCGCGCTCGACAGCGACGAGGCGGCCGTTGAGGCGACCCGCGCGAACGCCGCTGCGAACAAGGCTCCCGTCGCGGCCCATCGGGCCGACGTTCTCGCAGGAAAGCCGCCCGAGGCGGACGTAGCGGTCGCGAACATCGCTCTTCCCGTCGTCGAGCAACTCGCCGAGCGGCTCAGTGCTCGCTTCTTGATCGCGTCCGGCTACCTGGATGCGGAGACGCCCGGCCTGACGGGCTGGCGGGGCCTGGAACGGCGTCAGGCAGACGGATGGGCCGCCGACCTGTTCGATCGTCGCGGGAAGTAGAATTCAAGGCGGAACCGCGCGCATCGGGGTGCGCTGGTGCTCCGCGAGCCGTGCCCGGACGGCCCGGTCGCGCTCGTCGGCGAGAGCTCGTTCACCTGCGGCGGGACGGCACCGGTTCCGTGGCTCCTGGCCGGCATCGTGCCTCGCACTTGCGGGGCCCCTTGCGTACTCGATCTCCCGTTGAGCAGTTCGTTCGGCGTAGGGACTCGGGCGTCCCCGGGCGGCCGCTATGATCTCGCGGAGCCCGTGGGCGGGCTCCGAGGTCGGTTAGCATCGCGCCCCGTGGCGAGCTTCACCGTCGATTTCCTCGGTTGCAAGGTCTCGCAGACCGATGCGCAGGAGGTTCGTGAGCACCTCGTCGCCGGCGGCCACGCCGAGCGCGGCGGGCGGACCGATGTCGCGGTCGTGAACACCTGCTGCGTGACGCACGAGGCCGTGCGGAAGTCCCGGCAAGCCGCCCGCCGTGCCGCGCGGCGGGCCGAGCGCGTCTACGTCACGGGCTGCGGCGCCAACCTCGAAGGCGATGCGTTCGCCGGCCTGCCCGCGAACGTGGTCGTCGTCCGGGGCCGGAGCGAGCGCGCGGCCGCCTGGGTGGCCGGCGACGTGGGAGCGATCGGCTGCGTGCGGGCCGACGTCCGGCTCGAGCGCGTGCGCGCCTTCGTCAAGGTGCAGGACGGCTGCAGCTTCGGGTGCGCCTTCTGCGTCATTCCACAGGTGCGCGGCGCCTCGCGCAGCCGGCCGGCCGCCGCTGTCCTCGCCGAGATCCGCCGCCGTGTCGCCCAGGGCCACCGCGAGGTCGTCCTCACGGGCATCAACCTCGGCTGCTACCGCGACCGCGAGGCGGGCCTCCACCTGCCGGAGCTCGTGCGGGCGACAGGCGAGACGCCGGGGCTCGCCCGGCTGCGGCTCTCCTCCCTCGAGGTGAACCACCTGAGCGACGAGCTCCTGGCGGCCATGCGCGAGACGCCGGCCGTCTCGCCGCACCTACACGTCCCGCTCCAGTCCGGCGACGACCGCGTGCTTGCCGCGATGAGGCGGCGCTACAGCGTCGCCACGTACCTCCGCCGCACCGCGAAGGCCGAGGGCTTCAACCTCACGACCGACGTCATCGTCGGCTTTCCGGGCGAGGGCGAGGCGGCGTTCGCGAACACCCTGCGAGTCGTCCAGGAGGCCGGCATCACGAAGGTGCACACGTTTCCTTACTCGCCGCGGCCCGGGACGCACACAGCGGTCCAGGACACAGTGCCGCCGGGCGTGAAGAAGGAGCGCAGCGCGCGCCTGCGCGCCGCGTCCGCGGAGGCCTGCCGACGGCGGTGGGAGGAGAAGCTCGGCGGCGAGGACGTCGTCCTCGTCGACCGGCCCGGCCGCGGGTACGGAGACGACTACTCGCCGTGGCTCGTGGATGCCCCGGTCGGAGAGCTCGTCCGGGTTCGCGCGCGGGCGGTGCGCGAGGAGGGGATCGTCGGTGTCGCAGCCTGACTGCCTCTTCTGCAAGCTGGCGGCCGAGGGCGAGCACGTCCGCAAGGCGGACGGCTTCGTCGCGGTCGCGGACATCAACCCGAAGGCGCCCGTGCACCTCCTCGTCCTGCCCGAGCGACACGTCGACAGCTTCCGCAACGTCGGGGACTTTCCCGCCGAGGAGGCGAAGCGGATGCTCGAGTTCGTCGCGGAGACCGCTCGGAAGGCAGGGCTGGACGACTACCGGGTCGTCGTGAACGTCGGCCCGGGGGCGGGCCAGACGATCTTTCACCTGCACTGGCACGTGCTCGGCGGCAGCGGCGGACTGCGAGGCTTCGAGTGAGCGTGATCGCGGAGATCGAGCAGGAGCTCAAGGACGCGATGCGTGCCCGCGAGGGGACGCGCACCGGCGCGCTGCGGCTGACGCTCGCCGCGCTTCGCTCGGCCGAGAAGGAGCTGGGGCGCCCGCTCAAGGAGGAGGAAGAGCTCCAGGTCCTGCACCGGGAGCGCAAGCGCCGGGCCGAGGCGGCGGAGGCGTTCCGCTCGGCCGGCCGCGAGGAGCAGGCGACCAAGGAGGAGGAAGAGCTAGAGATCATCGAGGAGTTCATGCCGGAGCCGCTCGGCGAGGAAGAGCTGGAGCGGATCGTGGACGACGCGATCGCGGAGACGGGCGCGACGTCGCTTCGCGACCTCGGCCGCGTGATGGCCGACGTGATGCCGCAGGTCTCGGGGCGAGCGGACGGCGGCGCCGTCAGCCAGCTCGTGCGCGAGAAGCTCGCCTGACTCGTGTGCAAGTCGGCACACTCCGCGCGTCCCACGCGCGCCCGGCCGCGATAGGCTGGAACTGGAGGGAGGCCCGCGGCGGCCCCGGGAAAAACAGCCTGTTGCGTCCCGCACCGCCCTCTACACTTCGATTCGTTGCAGGAAGTCCTTTCGGTGTCCAACGAGGTCGCGGCCGAGCTCGCCACCGTCGACGACGGCATCCTGCGGGCTCTCCGCAACCGCATGGGGTGTGCGATCCGCCTCCGCGGCAATCCGCTCACGCTCGAAGGCGACGACTCCAAGGTGGGCGAGGCCCGCATCGTCCTCGACGAGCTCGTCGAGCTGGTCGAGAGCGGGCACGCGATCGGGCCCGGGACCGTCGACGCCGTCCTCGGCGCCCTCGACGCGGCCAAGGACCCGCGCGAGGTCTTCGAGGACGTCGTCTGGCGCCACCGCGGCAAGAAGATCACCCCAAAGACGGTCAACCAGAAGCACTACGTCGACGCGATCCGCGACTGCACCATCACCTTCGGAATCGGCCCCGCGGGAACTGGCAAGACCTATTTGGCCATGGCCCTCGCCGTTGCCGCTCTCGCCGAGCGCGAGGTGAGCCGCATTATCCTCACGCGCCCTGCGGTCGAGGCCGGCGAGCGACTCGGCTTCCTTCCCGGCGACATGCTCGCGAAGGTCGACCCGTACCTGCGCCCGCTCTTCGACGCGCTCTACGACATGCTCGACGCCGACCGCCTGAACGCCTACATGGAGAAGGGCACGATCGAGGTCGCGCCGCTCGCCTTCATGCGCGGGCGCACGCTCAACGACTCGTTCGTCATCCTCGACGAGGCGCAGAACACGACGCCCGAGCAGATGCAGATGTTCCTGACACGGCTCGGCTTCGGATCCAAGGTCGTCGTCACCGGGGACGTCACCCAGGTCGATCTTCCCGCAGACCAGGCCTCTGGGCTCATCCAGGTGCGCGAGATCCTGGCGACGATCGACGGGATCGAGTTCGTCGAGTTCGGCCATCAGGATGTCGTGCGCCACGTGCTCGTGCAGCGCATCGTCGAGGCGTACAAGCACCACGCGGAGCAGACGGGCACGCAGCGGCGCCGGTGATCCGGATCGAGCTCGAGAACCGGAGCGGGGCGGCAGTCGACGAGCCCGCCCTGGCCGACCTCTGCCGCCGCGTGCTGGCGGCGGAGGGCGTCGGCGACGGCGACCTCGGCGTCCGCCTCGAGGAGCCCGGGCGCATGCGAGAGCTGAAGCGCGAGCACCTGGGGGTGGACGAGGCGACCGATGTGCTCTCCTTTCCGATCGACGGCCGCGACGAGCTCCCGGCAGGCGTCCCACGCCAGCTCGGCGACGTCGTCCTCTGCCCGCAGGTCGTCGGCGACGCCTGGCGGGGGCCGCTCGTCCACGGCCTCCTGCACCTGCTCGGCTACGACCACGGCGCCCGGATGGAGCGCCGCGAGCGGGAGCTCCAGGGATGACCGTCCCTCGCCTTCGGCTCGCTCCACACGCTCATCGGCCGGAGACCGGCCGATGAGCGATCGCCACTCGACCACCCGCCGCATGCCGGCGATCATCCAGAGCCTCAACTGGGCCTTCGAGGGCGTCATCCACGTGCTGCGGACGCAGCGCAACATGCGCATCCACTTCGGCTTGGCGACCGCGGTCCTCATCCTCGCCTTCGCGTACGGCGTCAGCGAGCTCGAGCTGATGGCGCTTCTCGTCGCCATCTCCTTCGTCCTGATCGCGGAGATGGTGAACACGGCCATCGAAGCGACGATCGACCTCGCGACGACGTCCTTCGACCCGCTCGCCAAGATGGCGAAGGACATCGCCGCCGGCGCCGTGCTCATCGCCTCGGTCAACGCCGTCGTCGTCGGCTACCTCGTCTTCGCGGACCGGCTCGCGGAGCCGAGCAGACGCCTCGTCAACCGCCTCAGCGAGACGCCTCCGCACCTCACCCTCGTCGCCCTCATCCTCATCATCATCCTCGTCATCGCAAGCAAGGCGATCACCCGCCGCGGGACGCCGCTGAGCGGCGGGTTGCCCTCCGGCCACGCCGCCCTCGCCTTCGGGGGCTGGACGGCGATCACGTTCATCGCCGACCAGAACCGAGTCGTGATCTCGTTCGTGGGACTCATCATGGCGCTGCTCGTCGCGCAGACCCGCGTCGAGTCGGGCGTCCACTCGACGGTCGAAGTCGTCCTCGGAGCCGTCCTCGGTACGCTCGTGACCATGATCCTCTTCCAGGCGCTCGCGTGACGGACTCCGAGCTTCTCGCCCGGGCGCAGGCCGCGGCGCCCGGTGCCTACGCGCCGTACTCGAGCTTCGATGTCGGCGCGGCGGCGCTCCTCCGCGACGGCCGCGTCGTCACAGGCGTCAACGTCGAGAACGCGTCGTATCCGCTCGGCATGTGCGCCGAGCGCTGCGCGCTCGCCCGCGCCGTGTCCGAAGGGGTGCGGCCGGGCGACGTCGAGGCCTTGGCCGTCACCGCTTCGCCCTGCGGGGGCTGCCGCCAGTGGCTACTCGAGTTCGGCGTCGACCGAGTCGTCTTCCTGCACGAGGGTGAGACCCTCGTGCGCCGCCCTGAGGAACTGCTCCCGGACTCGTTCGAGCTGTGAGGAGCGGCTTCGTCGCCGTAGCCGGCAGGCCGAACGTGGGCAAGTCGACGCTTGTGAACGCGCTCGCCGGCGGCAAGGTCGCGATCGTCTCGGACAAGCCGCAGACGACGCGCCGCCGCATCTCCGCAGTCGTCAACGGCGACGGCTACCAACTCGTGCTCTCCGACCTCCCCGGCTTCCAGCGCCCGCGGGACGCGCTGACGGAGCGCATGCAGCGGACCGTCGACGGCGCCCTCGAGGACGTGGACGGCTTCCTCTTCGTTCTCGCCGCGGACGAGCGCCTCGGCCCCGGCGACCGCTTCGTGGCCGAGAGGGTCTTCGCCGCGGGGCCGCCCGTCGTGATCGCCCTGAACAAGGTCGACCGCCTTCGGCCGGACAGGATCGCCGAGCGGATCCCGGAGGTCGCCGCGCTGGGCGACTTCCACGCCCTGCACCCGGTCAGCGCGCTTCGCTCCGAGGGGATCGATGCGCTTCGCGTCGATCTTGCCGCGCTCCTGCCCGAGGGGCCGGCCTACTTCGCGCCCGGCGAGACGACAGACCTCCCGCTCGAGGTGCGCATCGCCGAGGTCGTCCGCGAGAAGGCGCTGGCCCTCACGCGCGAGGAGGTGCCCCACGCGATCTCGGTCGAGGTCGACGAGATCGAGGAGGGGCGCGTGGGCGCGCTCGTCTACGTGGAGACGTCCTCCCAAAAGGGGATCGTTGTCGGGAAGGGCGGCAGTATGATCAGGTCGATCGGCACGCAGGCACGGCCCGAAGTGGAGCTCTTGCTCGGACGCAAGGTCTTCCTCGAGCTCCAGGTCAAGGTCCGCCCCCGGTGGCGCCGCGACGAGAGCGTGCTCGAGCGGCTGGGTATCTAGATGGAGGGTCGATGGCGGTCTTGAGGGCGGACGAGTTCGAGCGGCGGCTCGCGCGCTTCCTCTTCGAGCGCTCCGAGGAGGCGCGCGCCGTGCGCGTGGGCGAGAAGGAGACGAGCGAGCAGGCGGCGATCGTCGCGCGTTACGCCGATCTCTTCACGCGCGAGCAGCACGTGGCGCTGCGAGGCGAGGAGGACGCGGCCGGGGGAGACGCCGGCGAGCGCCTGTTTCGCCTCCGCGAGGCCTGCGCCGGCGGCATCGTCGTCGGCGAGCTCGCCGAGGAGTCCGACCGGCTCGAGAACGCCCTCCTCGCCGAGCGCGTGGAGTTCCGCGGCGAGTCGCTCCCGCTCCGTGCAGCCCAGGCGAAGCTCGCCGTGCTCGACGACTACGCCGCCCGGGAGGAGCTGGGGGAGCTCGCCGGCGACGCCTCCGCAGGCTTCAACGACGACCGCTATCGCCTGCTCGCTCGGGCCGAGGAGCTCGATGCGGAGCTCTCGGGCGACGCCGATCCCGTCCGGCGCAGCGCCGAGCGCAAGGGCATCGACCTCGACGACCTGGCCGCCGCGCTCGCCGAGGCAGCGCGCCGTCAGGAGGAGCTCTGGCAGCCCTTGCGGAGCCGCTGGCTCGAGCGGGTGCTCGGCCCCGAGCACGATTCGGAGCCGAGCTCCTACCAC
>DASQWP010000015.1:0-13907 GCA_035640195.1 Gaiellaceae bacterium
GAGGTCCTCGAGGTGGAGGCGCCGCCGGAGGAGCCGCCGCCGGCGCCCCAACCGGCGTTCGCCCAGACGGACGGCGGAACCGAGCCGGTCTCCGAGGACGAGGCGGCGGCCGCGGCGGCGCGGCGCGAGGCGCGTCGCAAGCGCAGGCGGGCGAGGCCGCATGGCCGAGCGCGCTAAGACGCGCCCGAAGGCGAGCTCGCTGCGCGACCTCGCCGAGGAGACGTTCCTCGCGAGCGTGGGGCTGGCCGCGTTCACCAAGGAGCGTACGGACGAGCTCGTGGACGAGATCGCCGGCCGGGGGAAGATCAGCCGTGACGACGCGCGCGAGCTCGTCGACGAGCTCGCGGGCCGCTGGCGGGGCGAGGCCGCGCGGGCGGGCGAGCGGGCCAGCACGACCCTCTCAGGGCTCTTTCGCGAGCTCGGCCTCGTGACCCGCCGCGAGTACGACGAGCTCGAGCTGCGGCTGGCCCAGCTCGAGCACCGACTCCGCCTCCTCGAGGGCGCACCCGAGAAGACGACCGGCCCGGGGCCCTAGACTTCCGCCATGTCCGCGAGGCCGGCCGTCCGGCAGCTCGGCCGCATCTCCGAGATCGCCCAGGTCGCGGCCAAGCACGGCTTCGGTCATTTCTTCGAGATGCACGGGCCCGGCGCGGTGCGCTCGCGGCGGGCCCGGGAGGTCGATCCGGCTCTCGAGGGCTCGCCGCGCGGGCGCCGGCTGCGCGAGATGCTCGACGAGCTGGGGCCGACGTTCGTCAAGTTCGGGCAGCTTCTCTCGACGCGCCCGGACGTCGTCCCTCCGGACATCGTCTTCGAGCTGAAGGCCCTCCAGGACGCTGTCCGGCCCTTCCCCTACCCGCTTGCGGAGAAGGTCGTCGAGGAGGAGCTCGGCCTGACCCTCGCGCGGCTCTTCCTCGAGTTCGACGAGACTCCGGTCGCCGCCGCCTCGATCGGCCAGGTGCATCGCGCCGTGCTGCCGAATGGGCGTCGCGTCGTGGTCAAGGTGCAGCGACCGGACGCGCCGCGCCAGATCGAGGCCGACCTCGAGCTCATGTATCAGGTCGCCCGGCTCGCGCGGGAGCGCGTGCGCGCGCTCGAGTTCATCGACACGGTCGCGCTCGTGGACGAGTTCGCGCGGGCCATCCGCCAGGAGCTCGACTACCGCCTGGAGGCGCGCAACGCCGAGCAGTTCCACCGGAACTTCGCCGGCCACCCGCACGTGCGCGTGCCGCGCGTCTACTGGAGCTACTCACGCGCGAGGGTGCTCACGCTCGACCTGCTCCAGGGCGTCCACGTGCGCGACCTCGACTTGGGGACGCACACGCTCGAGGAGCGGCGGCGGATCGCCTACCAGATCGCCGAGGCGTGGATGACGATGATCTTCAGGCACGGCTTCTTCCACGGCGACCCGCACCCCTCCAACATCATGGTGCTCGAGCAGAGCGACCAGATCGGGCTCGTCGACTTCGGCACCGCCGGCTCGCTCGCGGCCGACGACACGTCGAAGCTCACCGGGCTCTTCATCGACGCCGTCAACCAGAACATCGAGGCCCTCCCCGGGCGCCTCGCCTCGCTCGGCGTCCGCTACCCCAAGGACCGGGAGGAGGAGTTCGTCGCCGAGCTGCGCGACGTCTTCTACCGCTACTACGGCGCCCGCCTCTCCGAGATCGACCCGCTCGAGGTCGTGCGCGAGGCGTTCGCGCTCATCTATCGCATGCACCTGACGCTGCCGACGCGCTTCGTCCTCCTCGACCGCGCGATCGCCACGCTCGGCTCCGTGGGCATGGAGCTCTACCCCGACTTCAACGTCTTCGAGGTGGCGAAGCCCTACGCGCGCGAGCTCATGCTGGAGCGCTTCACGCCGCAGCGCGTGTTCGCGCGCACGCAGCAGGAGGCGCGCAACTACGTGCGGATGGCCCTCGAGCTGCCCTACCAGGTGCACGACGTGCTCCAGGAGGTGCGCGACGGGCAGATCGAGGTCGGCTTCCGCCACGAGGGCCTCGACGACCTGATCAAGCGGATGGACGTCGTCTTCAACCGGATCGGCATCGCCATGGTCGCCGTGGGGGGAGCGCTCACGTCGGCGATCCTGGGTGCGGTGGTGGAGCGGGGACCGCAGGTCTTCGGGATCCACTTCCTCTCGGTGATCGGCCTCTCACTCTCCACGCTCCTCGCCATCTGGCTGGTGTGGGGGGTGCTCCGCTCAGGCCGGCTGTAGCGGGGCAGGAGGTTCGCCTCCGACCGCGTAGGAGGCGGGATGAGCATTCGCATCTGGTGGCGGCGCCGCTCGATCATGCGCGCCTGGCGGCGCGGCTCGATCGACTACGCCCAGGCTCGCTGGCGCTTCGAGCGGCTCGTGCGCGATCGCTAGCCCTCGTCCCGGCCGGACGGCTGTCGAATCCTCGGCACGATCTCGTCCGAAAGGACATCTGGAGGCTCGTATGAACCGGTGCTAGCTTCGCCTCCATGGCCGGGGAGGCGGTACTGGTGGTCGAGACGGAGGAACCCTCCAGGGCGTTCCTCGCCCAGCAGCTGGCGGACGACGGCTTCGAGGTCTTCGCCGCCGACGGAGGACGGCGTGCGCTCGAGCTCGTCGAGGCGGCGCGGCCCGACCTCGTGCTCCTGGACGCCATGCTCCCGGATGCGTCCGGCTTCGAGGTGTGCAGCCGCCTGCGGGAGGGCGAGCCCGGGCGGGCCTGGAACCGGGACGTGCCCGTGATCATGGTCAGCGCGCGCGGCGATCCCGTCGACCGGGTGCGCGGCTTCGCGCGCGGAGCGGACGACTACGTCGTGCGGCCGTACGTGTACGAGGAGCTCCTCGCCAGGATGCGGGCGATCCTGCGGCGGGCGAACGGCCCACGGCACCCGCGGCTCGCCGTCTGCGATCTGGAGATCGACCTCGCCTCACGCGTCGTCCGCGTCGGCGGCGGGGCGGTGCAGCTCTCCGCCAGGGAGTACGACCTGCTCGTAGCGCTCGCCGAGGACCCCGAGCGAGTGTTCCGCAAGGAGGATCTCCTGCGCGACGTGTGGGGCTTTCGCTCCCTCGGCCGGACGCGCACGCTGGACTCGCATGCGAGCCGCCTGCGCCGGAAGCTCAACCGCCCGGGCGGGACCGCCTACGTGCTGAACGTGTGGGGTGTGGGCTACCGGCTGGTTGCGGCGAGTGGCTAGCCGAGGGCGCGCGCGGCCGCCGTCGTAGCGGCGGCAACCACGATCACGAGAAGGAGTGGCGCGCGCAGGAGCAGCGCGACGGCGGCCGCTGCGAGGCCCAGCAGGCGCTCGTCGGCGACTACCTCGTACTCGTCCGCACCGGCGACCTGGGTGACCACGAGGGCGGCGAGGAGGGCGGGCGCGAGAAGGCCGACGACGCCGGTCAAGGGTTGCGGGAGCTCGCGGCCACCGAGTAGGACCGGGCCGACCGCCTTCAGCGCCACCGTTGCGGCGCCCACGGCCAGCACCACGATCCAGACGGCGCTCACGCTCGGCTCCAGCCGAGCAGGCAGGCGCCGCTCGCGGCGACGATCGGCACGCCCGCCGGAGCGAGCGGCAGGAGTGCGAGGGCGATCGCCCCGCCCACGACGGCGGCCGCGAGGGCGCGGCGGCTGCGCACCTGCGGGACGAGCAGGGCGAGGAAGAGCGCTGGAAAGGCGGCGTCGAGCCCGAGGCTCTCCGGGTCGCCGAGGGCCTCGCCGGCCGCCGCGCCGACCGAGGTGCCGCCGACCCAGCAGGCGTAGAGGACGAGGCCCGCGCCGACCAGGACTCGCCGGTCGTAGCGTCCGTCCGGACGCCGCGAAACCGCCCAGGACTCGTCCACGATCAGCTGCGACTCCACCAGACGCCGGGCCGGGCTGCCGTGGAACTCGGGCGCCACGGAGAGGCTGATCGGCGCGTAGCGGGCGTTCAGGAGCGCCGCGGCAGCCACGGCGGCGGCGACGCCGCCCCCGGCTCCGAGGATCGAGGCTGCGGCGAACTGGGCCGACCCGGCGAACGTCGTGGCGGACATGGTGAGGGCGGCGAGCGCCTCCATCCCGGCCTCGCGGGCCAGGACGCCGAAGGTCACCCCGAAGGCGAGGGCAGCGACCGCGATCGGCGCGATCGCCCTCGCGCCGTCTCGGTAGCGCAGCTCAGTCCTCGACCCAGTCACGCGTCAGGTGGAGCCAGAAGGCAAGGCCGGCGTAGGGGCCGTAGCGGCGGAAACGGCGCTCGATCGTCGTGTCCTTCACGGGCCTCCCGCCGTTCAAACGCGCGTACTTCGGCCGCGTCCAGGAGTCGAGGACGAGCCGCGAGTAGCGCCCGAGCATCATCATGATGTGGGCTGCGGCGTAGGGGCCGACTCCCGGGAGCGCGAGGAGGCGCGCCGCGACCTCTTCGTCCGGCAAGTCGTCGGGTGCCGCTCGGCCGAGCTCCTCGAGGTCGACGGATCCCTCCACGACCGAGGCGGCGAGGGAGCGCAGGTAGGCGCCCCGGTAGCCGGCGCGGACGACGTCGCGGTAGAAGAGCTCGCTCGCCGCGGCCATGGCCTCGGGGCTGGGGAAGGCGTGGCCGTAGGCCCCGTCCTCCGGCGCACCCGCAGCCCGCTCGCCCAGATGCTCGACGAGCGCGCCGACCATCCGCTCGGTCGCCGACCACGTGCAGTTCGTCGTGCAGATCGTCTTGACGACGTCCTCGAAGACGGTCGCGCTTCGGATCAGGCGGCCGGCGCCCCGCGAGGACCAGGAGAGGTCCGGATCGGCAGCGGCGAGGGCGTAGAAGGCGGAGAGGTCCTCGTCGAGCCGGAGGACGTGCGCGACCGCCGCGAGAATGCGTTCTCCCTGGCGGGCCGACGGGCGGGGTCCGAGCGAGGAGACGCGCGCTCGATCGGCGGCGGCCTCCGAGACGAGCACCGTCCGCGGACGCCCGCCGGGGAGCGGGAGCGTGACTTCGAGGGCGCGCGCTTCGTCATCGATTCGCATCGGCGGCAGGGCGACGAGGCCGTGCGAGTTGATCGTTCGCCAGAGGTCGACCGGCTCGCCGCCGGCACCCCTCAGCGGAAGCTCCGCGCTCCAGCCGCTAGCCGGCATCGGGATCGTATCTCCGCTCCCAGGGCGAGACTGCGAAGGCCTCGCCGGGAGTGCCGCCGAAGCACAGCACCGTCGTATCGGCCTCGCGCGCGACGGCGCGGCGGCTCGCGTCCGGGTTCCGAACGTAGACGAACGTACCCGCCGGCGCGTCTGCTTCCTCGCCGTCGATCGTGAAGGTCGCGCGCCCCGTCACCACGTAGTAGAGCTCCTCGTGGCGCGTACCGCTCTCGCCGGTTTCTGTGTGCTTGCCGATGACCTCTTCCCCGGATCGGCGGGCGACGTAGGCGTTCGTGCCGAAGGCCCGGATGCCGAAGTGGATCCGCACGGGCTTCCACTCGGACTCGCCCGGATCTTCCTCGTACACGAGCGGGGGGATGTCGGAGAGGTGTGCGCTCGTCCAGGAAGCGTCTGCCATGGTGCTCCTCGTGCCGATAACCGATGAAGTATCATAGTTGGTTATGGACATGTCGCGCGCGCCGGGAGAGCTCGAGCTCGTGCGCGGCTTCGTGAACACGCTCGAGATCGAGGAGGCTGCCGATCAGCTGGCGAGCCCGGCGGCTCTCGTCGACTGGCTCAGGTCGCACGGGCTCCTCCGAGGCGGAGCCGCGACGCGCGCGGACCTGGCGAACGCGCGCAGGCTTCGCGAGGCGGTCCGCGTGCTCCTGCTCGCCAACAACGGCGTCAGCGTCCGCAAGGAGGCTGCGGTCACGCTCAACCGCGCCGCCCGTCGCGCGGGCCTGGGCGTGCGCTTCGAGCCGGAGGGAACGGCCCGTGTCGAGCCGGAGGCACGCGGAGTGGACGGCGCCCTCGGCCGCCTGCTCGCCATCGTGTCCGCGGCGATGGCGGACGGAAGCTGGGAGCGTTTGAAGGCGTGCCGTGCCGAGGACTGCCGCTGGGCGTTCTACGACCACGCGCGCAACCGCTCGCGGCACTGGTGCTCGATGGCCGTGTGCGGGAACCGCACGAAGGCGCGGACCTTCCGCCGCCGCCACGCCGCCTGATAAGAAACGCATCCGTGGCGATCCTCGGGATCGATGTGGGGGGAACCTTCACCGACGCCGTCCTCCTCGACGGCGGGCAGCTCCGCACGGCCAAGATCCCGACGGTGCGCGCGCAGGAGCACTCGGTCGTGAAGGCGGCGGCCGCGGTGGGCGCGCGCGAGCTCGAGCGCTTCACGCACGGGACGACGATCGCCACGAACGCGCTTCTCGAGCGCAAGGGCGCGGAGACCGCCTTCGTCGCCACAGCGGGCTTCGAGCACCTCCTCCACCTGCGCCGCCAGACGCGCGCGCACCTGTACCGCCTCTGCGAGGAGCATCCGGCTCCGCTCGTCCCGCTCGAGCGCTGCTACGGCGTGCACGAGCGGGTCGGGCCGGAGGGCGTTCTCGAGCCCCTCGACCTCGACTCGCTTCCGGCCTTCAAGGCCGAGGCGGTGGCGATCTGCCTCCTCTTCTCCTTCCGCGACGCGACGCACGAGCGGCGCGTGGCCGAGGAGGTGCGGCGACGGCTCCCCGGCGCGCACGTCGTCGCCTCCCACGAGGTCGCGCCCGAGTTCCGCGAGTACGAGCGCGCGTCGACGACGGCCGTCGACGCCTACCTGGGGCCAGTGCTGAGGGACTATCTCCGCTCGCTCGCCCGCCGCTGCGCTGACGCCGGCCTCCGGGAGCCGCTCGTCATGCGCTCCTCGGGAGGCGTCTGCACGCTCGCGGAGGCGGCCCAGCACCCGTCCCTCGTGCTCGTCTCCGGCCCGGCGGCGGGGGTCGTCGGGGCGGCCCGGATCGCACGGCTCGCCGGGATCGAGAACGCGATCTCTCTCGACATGGGCGGTACGTCGACCGACGTGTGTCTGATCGCCGGAGGCGAGGCGGGCCGCAGGGGCGAGCGGGACGTGGGCGGCCTACCGATCCGGCTGCCGACGGTCGATCTCCAGACGGTCGGTGCGGGGGGCGGCTCGATCGCATGGCGCGACGAGGGCGGCGCGCTGCGCGTGGGGCCGCGGAGCGCGGGCGCCGACCCCGGCCCCGCATGCTACGGGCGTGGAGGAGTGGAGCCGACGGTGACGGACGCGAACCTCGCGCTCGGCCGGCTTCCGGAGGAGCTGGCGGGGGGCCTCGAGCTCGACCGTGCGGCCGCGGAGCTCTCGCTCGGCGACCTCGAGCCGGAGGAAGTGGTCGAGGTCGTGAACGCGGAGATGCTGCGTGCCCTTCGGCTCGTCTCCATCGAGCGCGGGCACGACCCGCGAGACTTCGCCCTCGTCGCCTTCGGCGGCGCGGGCCCGCTGCACGCCTGCGCGCTCGCGGAGGAGCTCGAGATCGGGACGGTGCTCGTGCCGGCCGCGGCCGGCGTTCTCTCGGCGCTCGGACTGGTGGCGAGCGAGGAGCGGCACGACCGCGTGCGCTCCTACGTCGTCCCGCTCGAGGAGGCGGGGTTGCTGCCGTTGGAGGGGGAGGCCGATCTGCGCTACCGCGGACAGTCGTTCGAGCTGACGGTCCGGCTCGGAGGCGACCTCCGCGAGGCGTTCCACGAGGCGCACGAGGAGCGCTATGGCTACGCGGACCGCGAGCGTCCGATCGAGCTCGTCGCCGTCCGTACCGCCGAGGTCCGGCGCGGGCCGGAGCTCGAGCTCCCGCCCGGCGAGCCGCTGGACGTCGAAGGGCCTGCGGTCGTAGAGCTCGAGGGCGCGACCGCGTGGGTTCCCCCTGGGTGGGTGGGGGTTAGGGATGGGAATAGCACGCTCGTCCTCACGAGACCGTGAAGATTCAGCTCCAAGTCATCGGCAGCGCGCTCCGGGCGGTGGCCGAGGAGATGGGCGCCGTTCTCGTCCGCTCCGCCTTCTCGGCCAACATCAAGGAGCGGCGCGACTGCTCGACCGCGATCTTCGCTGCCGACGGGCGCATGATCGCCCAGGCCGAGCACATTCCCGTCCACCTCGGCGCCATGCCGGAAGCCGTCGCCGCGGTCCGCGCCCGCGACCCGCGGCCCGGCGAGACGTTCGTCGTCAACGACCCCTTCACCGGCGGCACCCACCTCCCTGACGTGACGCTCGTCTCCCGCACCGAGGTGGGCTTCGCGGTCTCCCGCGCCCACTACGCCGACGTCGGCGGGGCCGAGCCGGCGAGCCTGCCCGCCGGCTCGACCGACCTCTACCAGGAAGGCCTCGTCATCCCGCCCGTGCCGCTCACGGACGAGGTGGTCGCCGTCCTCCTCGCCAACATGCGCAACCCCGAGGAGCGCCGCGGCGACCTGCGCGCCCAGCTCGCCGCGCATCGGCTGGCCGAGCGGCGCCTGGCCGAGCTCTGCGAGCGGCGCGGCCGCGTGCAGGTGTCGGCGGCCATGGACGAGCTCTTCGCCTACTCGGAGCGTCGCGTCCGCGCCGCCCTCGCGGCAGTTCCGGACGGCCGCTACGAGGCGGCCGACACGCTCGAGGCCCCGGAGGGAGAGCTCGTCGTCCATGCCGTCGTCACGGTCGCCGGCGACGAGGTCGAGATCGACTTCGCCGGGACCTCGCCCCAGCACGACGGGAACCTCAACTGCCCGCTCGCCGTCACCCGCTCTGCCTCCTACTTCGTCGTCCGCTGCCTCACCGACCCGGACGTCCCCGCCTCCGGCGGGGCGTTCGCCCCCGTCGGCGTCCGGGCGCCCGAGGGCTCGCTCGTGAACGCCCGCCCGCCGGCCGCCGTCGTGGCCGGCAACGTCGAGACCTCCGGCCGGATCGCGGACGTCCTCTTCCGCGCCTTCGGGCAGGTGCTTCCCGTTCCCGCGCAGGGGCAGGGGACGATGAACAACCTCACCTTCGGGAACGCACGCTTCACCTATTACGAGACGATCGGGGGCGGGCAGGGCGCCTGCGCCGACGCGGAGGGTCCCTCGGGCGTGCACGTGACCATGTCGAACACACTCAACACGCCCGTGGAGGCGCTCGAGCTTGCCTACCCGTTGCGAGTCGAGCGCTACGCGCTGCGGCTCGGCTCGGGCGGCCGGGGCCGGCGCTACGGCGGAAACGGCGTCATCCGCGAGATCACGGTTCTCGAGCCTTGCCGAGTCTCGCTCGTGAGCGAACGGCGGGCGCGCGGCCCCGCGGGGACGCGGGGAGGGGAGCCGGGGGCCCCCGGGAGGAACCTCCTGAACGGGGAGCCGCTTCCCGCCAAGGCGACGCGCGCCCTGGCCGCGGGCGAGTCGGTGACGATCGAGACCCCGGGTGGGGGCGGTTTTGGAAGCGCACCCGCTTCCGATGGCGTATAACCGCGCCGTGACCGAGGAGAGCGGCTTCACCATCAGGGACGGGGACGACCTCGAGCGGTCGGGACGCTGGTTGCTAGCGCGGCGCTCGATCGGCCTCAAGTCGTTCGGGATGAACGTGGTCGAGATCGAGCCGGGCGACCGCATCCCCGAGCACGACGAGACGGAGCGCGACCAGGAGGAGGTCTTCATCGTCCTCTCGGGCGAGGCCACGATCGTCGTCGACGGCGAGGAGCATGCCGCTCCGGCCGGTACCTTCGCGCGCGTCGATCCACCGCATCTCCGCACCGTCGTCAACACCGGCGGCGAGGTGGCGAGCGTCCTCATCATCTCGGCGCCGACGACGAGCGGCTTCCAGCCCGACACCTGGAACTAGGGCACCGGGCACCGGCCGAGGCGAGGTATACGCTCGGAGCCGGTGCTCTTCCGCAAGCGCCCCCGCCTGCGGCCGCTCTCCGAGCGGGAGTGCTACCTGCGCCTGCACGGCGCTCGCCTGGGCGACATCGAGGTGATCCGCGAGCCCGTGCGGCCGGCGCCGCCGCCCGCGCCGCCGGTCGGCCCGACGGGCGAAGAGCCCGCGCTCCACCTCGTCTTCTCCTACCCGCGCGGGGCCGGCACGATGACGGGCGAGGAGCTCCGGCTCGAGCTCCTGCGCCGCATGGAGAGCCGCCCCGGCGAGGCTGCCTAGAGCTCCGGCTCCGCCAGGATCTCGTAGTGCACGGAGCGCTCGTCGAAGCGGGTGAGGAGCGCTCGTGCCTCGGGAGGCACCACGGCCGCCTCGTAGTCGTCGCCGGCGAATGCCCGCACCGCGTCCAGGGACTCCCAGAGCGTGACCGTCACGAACTCCGCCTCCCCGTCTGCCTCGCGCCGGAGCAGATAGCCGCCGGCGTAGCCCTCGATCCGGTGGATCCCGGGGAGGATCTCGGCGCGGAGGAGCGCCTCGTAGCGCTCGGCGTTCTCTCCGTTCGCCCAGCCGTGCCAGATCCGGGCGATCATCGGAGGAGCGCTCCCTCGAGCGCCAGCAGCCGCTCCTTGCGCTCGAGGCCGCCGCCGTAGCCGACGAGGCTTCCGGTCGAGCCGACCACGCGGTGGCAGGGCACGACGATGGGCACGGGATTACGGTTGAGGGCGCCACCGACCGCCCGCGCCGCGCGCGGCTTCCCGATGCGCGCCGCGAGGCCGCCGTAGGTTTCCACGCTGCCGAACGGCACGCGCGCGAGCTCGGTGAGCACAACCCGCTGGAACTCGGGAACCGGTCGCAGGTCGACGCTGAGGTCGAACTCCCGCCGCGCGCCCTCGAAGTACTCGTCGAGCTCGCGCCGGGCCGTGTCGAGCGGCCGCGGGGACCGGAGCACCCGGACCCCGAACGCGCGCGCCAGGGCGTCGAGCTCCCGCTCCGGCTCCGGATCGAAGGAGATGCGGCAGATGCCCTCCGGCGTGGCGGCCAGGAGGAGTGGGCCGATCGGCGTGTCCGCGAGGTCGTACGCGACGTCGAGGAGCCCCTCGGCGGCGGCCGCCTCGCGGAAGCGGCGGTCGATCTCGGACGTGACGCTCATTCGTGCCTCCTTCGCAGGCGCCGCACCCCGGAGGAGGCGGCCTGGCGGGCAGCCTCCGAGCTCGAGCCGAGGGCGGCGCCGATGTCGTCGTAGGAAAGGTCGTAGCCGTAGCGGAGGACGACTGCCGCCCGCTCGGTCGGCGGGAGCTCGCCGGCGAGGTGCTCGAGCTCCGCGTAGGCGGGGCGCGAGTCGCCGACCGGGATCTCGACCGGCTCGCCGACCGGACGTCTCCGTCGCCGCTCGTCCAGCGCAACGCGCGTGGCGATCGTGAACACCCAGGCGCGGAGATGGCGTCCGTGCTCGAGCCGGTCGTAGGCCTTGAGGGCGCGGAGGAAGGTCTCCTGGAACGCGTCCTCGGCCGTCTCGCGCCCGAGCAGGCGTGCGAGGTAGCCGAGCACCTCGTCCTTTCGCTCCTCGTAGAAACGCTCGAAGGGCGGTATCGCCACGGCCTCCATCATCTGGTCCAACGCGGGTGCGCGTCCAGCTGTGAGACTGCCGCGGATGCAGGCGGCCGTCGTCGGGCACGTGGAGTGGGTCGAGTTCGCCCGCGTCGAGCGCGTTCCCGTCGCGGGAGAGATCGCGCAGGCGAGCGAGACCTGGGCGGAGGCGGCCGGCGGCGGCGGCGTCGCCTCCGTCCGGCTCGCGGAGCTGACGGGAGACTGCACGCTTTACACGGCGCTCGGGGACGACGAGCTGGGCACCCGGGCTCGCGAGCAGCTCGAGCGGCTCGGCGTCCAGGTCGAGTCGGAGCGCCGGAACGAGCGCCAGCGCCGGGGGTTCACGTTCGTCGACCGGGACGGGGAACGGACGATCACGATCATCGGCGAGAAGCACCTCCCCCGCCGCGAGGACGGGCTTCCCTGGGAGACGCTGGCGGACGTGGACGCCGTCTACTTCGTGAGCGGCGACGCGGATGCCCTCCGGGCGGCGCGGGCGGCGCGCGTCCTCGTCGCCACCGCGCGGGTGCTCCCGACGCTGGCCGAGGCAGGAGTCGCCCTCGACGCGCTCGTCCGGAGCGGCAGCGACAAGAGCGAGCGCTACCGTCCGGGCGACCTCGACCCAGAGCCGGGCATCGTCGTGGCGACTGCGGGCAGTCAGGGCGGAGCCTGGACGGCCGCAGACGGACGCTCGGGCTCGTACGAGCCGGCCCCGCTGCCCGGCCCGCTCGAGGACACCTACGGCGCCGGGGACAGCTTCGCGGCCGGCCTCACCTATGCCCTCGCGAACGGCGACGACGTCGAGGACGCCGTCGCCTTCGCCGCCCGGTGCGGGAGCGCAGCGCTCGCCCGCCGCGGCGCCCACGGCACGACCTAGGCCGAAGGCCCCTCCAGCCGGCTCAGGATGTAGTCGGCGTACCAGGTCGGCCAGTCCTCGTCGCGGCTCCCGAGCTCGCGCTCGTACTCGCCGTGGGCCTGCTCCGCCTCGCGCAAGAGCCGGGCCAGCTCCTCCCTCGTCAGCTCCTTCTGCACAGCCCCTCCTCTCGGTGGACGCCGTTCGCCGTCGATCGTCGCGGAAGTGTCGGTGCACTTTCCTCTTCTAGCAACCTCCGCGGGCCTGCGGGCTCGGCGGCAAAGGTCGGTGGTCCGTAGGCCGCGGGGTTGCGTGGTGGGGAATTGTGGTTTACAGTGGGGCAAAGTGGTAGATACTGGAGAGAGCAATCCATGCTCCTGGGCGAGTACGAGCACACGATCGACGACAAGAACCGCCTCACCCTTCCGGCCCGGTTTCGCCAGGCGTTCGCGGACGGGGTCGTGGTCACGCGCGGCATCGACCAGTGCCTGGCCGTCTACACGCGCGAGGATTGGGAGCAGTACGTGTCGGCCCAGCTCGGCGGCCTCAACTCCTTCAACCGCGAGGCGCGCCAGATGCGCCGCTACATCTTCTCGGCCGCGGTCGAGACCGAGCTCGACCGCCAGGGGCGCGTGACCTTGCCGGGAGCGCTCATCAGCTACGGGAAGCTCGGCCGGGACGTCGTCGTCGTCGGAGTCCAGGACCACGTGGAGATCTGGGACCGCGCCGCCTGGCGCACCCAGCTGGAAGAGGTCGAAGGGAGTGCGGAGCTTGTTGCCGAACGCCTTGCAGAGAAGCAGAGCTGACCACGTTCCCGTTCTCGCGGGCGAGGTCCAGGAGCTCCTCGCCGTTCGTCCGGGGGAGACCGTCGTCGACGCCACCTTCGGCGCCGGGGGCCACGCCGCCCTTCTCTGCGCCGACCTCGAGGGCGAGGGGCGCTTCATAGCCGTCGACCGGGACGCGACGGTTCGGCCGTACTTCGAGCGCTTCCAGCGGGAGTGTCGCGTGCCCGCGCGCTTTCTGCGCGGCGACTTCGCCGTCGTCCTCGGTCAGCTGGCGGACAACGGCGTCGCGGCGGACGCGATCCTCCTCGACCTCGGCCTCTCGAGCATGCAGATCGACCGCTCCGAGCGCGGGTTCTCCTATGCGGCCGACGCGCCTCTCGACATGCGCATGGACACCTCCGCGGCGCGCTCGGCGGCCGACGTCGTCAACGAGGCCGGCGAGCGCGAGCTCGCCGACGCCTTCCGCCGCTACGGCGAGGAGCGCTTCGCCCGCCCGATCGCGCGCGCGATCGTGCGCCGGCGGGCCGAGCGCCCGTTCGAGCGCACGTCGGAGCTCGTCGACGTGATCCGCTCGGCGATCCCGGCGCCTCGCCGCTTCGGCGACGGCCATCCTGCCAAGCGCGTCTTCCAGGCGTTGCGCATCGTCGTCAACGAGGAGCTCGACTCCCTCGAGCGGGCCCTTCCGGCGGCTCTTTCCATGCTGCGCCCGGGCGGCCGCGTGGCGGTCGTCAGCTTCCACTCGCTCGAAGACCGGATCGTGAAGCGCTTCTTCGCGGCCCAGGCTCGCGGCTGCGTCTGTCCGCCGGAGTTCCCTGTCTGCGTGTGCGGCAAGGAGCCGTCGCTCCGCCTGGTGACTCGCAAGGCCGTTCGGCCCTCGCCGGCCGAGACGGCGGAGAACCCGCGCGCGGCCTCCGCGCGCCTGCGCGTGGCGGTCAAGGCCTGATGGCGACCGCCACCGCCCGCGCACAGCCGCGGCCGAA
>DASQWP010000016.1:0-6477 GCA_035640195.1 Gaiellaceae bacterium
AAGCGGGCTGCCGCGAAGTCACGCGCGACCGAGCTACTGGAGGCGTTCGGCATCGCCGATGCGGCCGGCCGCCTGGTGAAGCACTACTCGGGCGGCATGCGACGCCGGCTCGACATCGCGGCCAGCATCGTGGTCACGCCGGAGCTGATGTTCCTCGACGAGCCGACGACGGGCCTCGACCCGCGCTCGCGCAATCAGGTCTGGGACATCGTGCGGGCCCTCGTCGCCGAGGGGACCACGATCCTCCTCTGCACGCAGTACCTCGACGAGGCCGACCAGCTCGCCGACGGCATCGCGGTGATCGACCACGGCAAGGTGATAGCCGAGGGGACACCCGGACAGCTCAAGGCGTCGGTCGGGTCGGGTGCGCTCCACGTGCGGCTGCTCGACCCCGAGCAGCGACCCGAGGCCGAGCGCGTGCTCGCGCGCGAACTCGGCACGGTCCACCTCGAGCCCGATCCGGCGGCACTGTCCTGCCCCTGCCCCGACGCCGACCGGGCCGCCCAGGCCATCGCGGAGCTAGCTCGCTCGGGGGTGCGGATCGGCGAGTTCTCGCTCGGCCGACCGAGCCTCGACGAGGTGTTCCTCGCACTCACCGGCCACCCGGCCGAGGAGCAGACCGCCGAGGATGGCATCGAGAAGGAACCAGCCGCAGCATGAGCGCTACGCCGACCGAGCGAGCCCTTCCGGCAGCCGCGGCCGAGGAGGCGGCGCTTCGCCAGGCGCTCTCGTCCACGCCCCGGCCCCCGCGCGCGAGCGCCCTCTCCGGCGCGCTGACGTTCGGCTGGCGCGGGATGCTCAAGGTGAAGCACGTCCCCGAGCAGCTCCTCGACGTGACGATCACGCCGGTGATGTTCGTGCTCATGTTCACCTACCTGTTCGGCGGCGCGATCGCCGGATCCACGGGCGAGTACCTCGACTACATCCTCCCCGGAGTCCTCGTCATGTCGGTGCTGTTCACCACCGTCTACTCCGGCGTCGCGCTCAATACGGACCTGACCAAGGGAGTCGTCGACCGCTTTCGCTCGTTGCCGATCTGGCGGCCCTCGCCGCTCGTCGGCGCGCTGCTGGGAGACAGCGTTCGCTACCTGGTCGCCGGGACGGTGATCATCGTGCTCGGCGTGGCTCTCGGCTTCCGCCCCGACGCCGGCGCCGTGGGCGTGCTGGCGGCCCTGGCCCTGGTGATCGTGTTCGCCTTTGCCCTCTCGTGGGTCTTCACCACCCTCGGCCTCCTGATGCGCTCGCCCAACGCCGTCATGAATGCAGGCTTCATGGGGATCTTCCCGCTGACCTTCCTGAGCAACGTCTTCGTCGACCCGGAGACGCTGCCGCGCGTGCTCGAGGCGTTCGTGGACGTCAACCCGATCTCGATCCTGGCCACCGCGTCGCGGGGGCTGATGGACGGGACGGCAGAGGCCGGCGACATCGGCATAGTGCTGGCGACCGCGGCCGCTCTCACCGCCGTCTTCGCGCCCCTGACGACGCGCCTCTACCGCAGCAGGAGCTGAGCGCCGAGGGCGAGGTGTTCGAACCCCGCCCTCCGTTCGACACGACGGCTCGCCTTCCACGCGGCGGGCTTCCGCGCTTCGCGACCCGCGATATGCTCCGCGCCGTCGGAAGGCCCGACGATCGGTCGTCTATTCGGGAACTAGAGCGACGCGGTCGCGTTCGCGGCGCTGACGTACGCGTACTCGACGGAGACGGTCAACGGCGTGCCGGGCAAGAGGGTGCCGGGCAACTTCGTCATCCCGCCCCCGGCGGGTCCGGAAGGCACCGTCGGCGGCGACGGGTAGTAAGGCAAGTCTGAGCGGGGCGGCCGGCTGCGGCCGCCCCGCTCTCACCCGCGGCGTATCCCCTGGGCGGAGCGGACGATCGCTCCGCCCAAGGCGAGGAGGAGGACGGCGAGGACGACGGCGCTCCAGAAGAGTCGTCTTCTCACCCTGAGCCTGCTCACGAGGCTCGTGCTTCCTAGGCGCTCGCCGGGAGCGCCTCGCCCTCCGGCACGTAGGTCGCCCCGTAGCCGAGCAGATGTCCGACCGGCGCGCCGAGCGCGAGGCCGAGGCGCTGCATCCACGCGGGCGGGAACGGAAGCCGGACGTCGTCGAAGTGGTGCTGCGCGATCACCGCCAGGCGCAGCGGGTTCGGCATCCCCTTGCGGTTCGTCTTGCCGTCGGTCGCGAGCGCGAACATGGTCTCGAGCAGCTGCTCGAACTGAAGCGCCGGCCGGACCTCGCAGACGAAGTGGCATTCCTCGTCGCCCTCGTTCCAGAACTTGTGCGGCGTGCCGGCCGGAACCGTGATCCGCTGGCCCGGTCCCGCCACGAGCTTCTCCCGGCCGAGACGGAACCCGACCGTTCCGCGGAGGACCTGGAAGCGCTCCTCCTGGCTCGGATGGAGGTGGGCGGCCGCGACGAAGCCGCTCGGCTGAACCCACGTCTCGATCACGACCGCTTCGCCGTTCGTCTCCCGTGCCGTCTTGCGGAAGAAGATCCGCTCGCCGGTGACGGGGTTCTCGATCGTGTCTCCTGCCCGAATCATCCTGACTCCTTTCGTCTCGCTGACGTGAGGAGCATCGGACGGTGCGCTTACGATTCGCTTACCGCGCCCTTACGGGTGCTCCTAGCGGCGTGAGCGAGCAAGGCGGACAACTCGAGTTCCGGGTCCTCGGCCCTCTCGAAGCGGTGAAGGGGGGACGGGCGCTTCCCCTGGGCGGGCCCCGGCAGCGTGCCCTGCTTGCGCTCCTCCTTCTCCACGCGAACGAGCCCGTCTCGCGAGAGCGGCTGATCGACGGGCTCTGGGGCGAGCGAGCGCCGCAGACGGCGGCGAACGCGCTCCAGGTGGCCATCCACGGGCTCCGCAAGCTGCTCGGGCGTGAGCGGATCGTGTCCCGCAGTGCCGGTTACCTCCTCAGGGTCGCGCCGGAGGAGCTCGACGTCCTCCAATTCGAGGCGCTCGTCGAGAAGGCCCGCGGGCAGGCGCCGTCGGCGGCTGCGGAGACGCTGCGGCTGGCCCTCTCGCTCTGGCGCGGCCGACCGCTCGCCGACCTACCGGAAGCACCCTTTGCGCGGATCGAGGCGGGCCGGCTCGACGACGAGCGCCTTGCCGCACTCGAGTCGCGGCTCGAAGCGGATCTCGCCCTCGGACGCGACGCGGAG
The DNA here is from genome assembly GCA_035640195.1 of Gaiellaceae bacterium. Taxonomy (GTDB): domain Bacteria; phylum Actinomycetota; class Thermoleophilia; order Gaiellales; family Gaiellaceae; genus DASQWP01. The sequence goes on from DASQWP010000016.1 coordinate 3,156, forward strand.
CTCGTGGCCGAGCTCGAGAGCGTCATCGCCGAGCATCCCTTCCGGGAGCGACTTCGGGCGCAGCTCATGCTCGCCCTCTACCGCTCCGGGCGCCAGGCCGAGGCGCTGGAGGCCTACCGGGAGGCGCGGGAGTTGCTCGTCGGGGAGCTCGGCGTCGAGCCGGGCGCCGAGCTCAGGGGCCTCGAGCAAGCGATCCTCCGCCAGGACCCCGCCCTGGCTCCGCCCGTGCGCCCGCCGAAGGGGAACCTCCCAGCGCCCCTCACGCCGCTTGTCGGCCGCGAGCTTGAGCTCGCGGCCGTGACGGGACTCCTGCGGAGCCCGGACGTGCGCCTCGTGACGCTCACCGGCCCCGGCGGGACGGGTAAGACGCGGCTCGCGCTGGAGGTCGCACGCGAGCTTGCGGCAGATCTTCCCGAAGGGGCCGTGCTCGTCGACCTGGCGCCGCTCACCGAGCCCGGCGAGGTCGTCCCGACGGTGGCGCGCACCCTAGCCGTCGCCGAGAGCCGGGGCTCCACCCTCGAGAGCCTGACGGAGGCGCTGCGCGACAAGAGCTTGCTCCTCTTCCTCGACAACTTCGAGCATGTCGACGACGCCGCCCCGGTCGTCAGCGAGCTGCTGGCCGCCGCGGCCGGGGTGAAGGCGCTCGTCACGAGCCGCGTCGTCCTGCGGCTCTCCGGCGAGTACGAGTATCCGGTGCCGCCGCTACGCGTCCCGGACCGCGAGGAGCGACGCCGGCTCGACACGCTCGCCCGCAACGAGGCCGTCGCGCTCTTCGTCGCGAGAGCGCAGGCCGCCCGGCACGGCTTTCAGCTCTCCGCGCACGCCGCCGAGCCGGTGGCGGACATCTGCGTGGCGCTCGACGGGCTGCCACTCGCCCTCGAGCTCGCGGCGGCTCGGTGCCGGCAGCTTTCCATCCATGACCTGGCCGCGGGTCTGGGACAGCGACTCGAGCTGCTGACCGGCGGCCCGCGCGACCGGCCCGCGCGGCAGCAGACGCTCCGCGCGACGATCGAATGGAGCTACGAGCTCCTCGCGCCCGCCGATCAGAGGCTCCTCGTTGAGCTCGGCGTCTTTGCCGGCGGGTGCACGCTCGAGGCCGCGACGGCCGTCTGCCGAGCGACGGCCGAAGCCGTCGAGGCGCTCGCGGGTCAGAGCCTCCTCCAGCGGGACGACCGGGACGGCGACCTGCGCCTACACATGCTCGAGACGGTGCGGGCCTACGCGCTCGAGCGGCTGGAGGCGAGCGGGGAAGGCGACGCGGCTCGACGCCGGCACGCCCACCACTTCCGGGGGCTCGCCGAGGAGGCCGGCGCCGCGCTCTGGGCCTCGGTGCAGGGGCCCGCCCGGGCCGTCTTGCTCGAACGGATCGACCGGGACTACGAGAACCTGCGCGCGGCGCTCGCGTGGGCCGGCGGCGAGGATCACGAGACGCAGCTCCGGCTCGCGGCGGGTCTGATCGAGTTTTGGATCGACCGCGCCTACCTCGAGGAAGGACGCGGCTGGCTCGGGCAGGCGCTCGCCGGCTCGGGCGACTCTGCCTCGCCTCTCCGGGCCAAGGCCTTGCACGGCGCCTCCTACCTCGCGGGCGCGCAGGGCGACTACGAGCCCTGCGAGACGCTCGGGCGGGAGAGCCTCGAAGCCTACCGCGCGCTCGGCGACCGGGAGGGCGCCGGCCGCACGCTGCACCTGCTCGCACAGGCTGCCCACGCTCGGGGCGAGCCCGAGCGGGCGTTTCCGCTCGCCGAGCAGTCCCTCGAGCTGGCGCGGGAGCTCGGCCACGCCCGCGGGGTGATCGTGTCGCTGCGGCACCTCGGCGCGCTGGCCGGGCAGGCCGGCGAGGCCGACCGGGCTGCGGCCTTGCTCGCAGAGGCGCGCGACCTCGCGCAGAGCCTCGGCGACGCGAGCGCGCTCGCACACGTCTGCACCGATCTGGGCGCCCTGGCGCTGGCGAGGGGCGATCGGGAGACGGCCTCGCGGCTCGCGAGCGAGAGCGCCGGCCTCCACCGGGGAATCGGAAACACGGCGGGCCTCGCCTCGAGCCTCCACCTCCTCGGGCTGATCGCCGAGCACGAGGGGAGGGCCGAGCGGGCGGCACGCCTCTTCGGCGCCGCCGAGTCGCTGCGCGAGACGGCCGGAAGCGTGCTCCACGCGAGCGGAGAGGCCGAATTTCGGGCCGCCGCCGCGCGCGCGGGCGCGGCGCTCGGGCAGGACGCCTTCGACGCGGCCCTCGCCGAGGGGCGTGCGCTGCCGCTCGAGGACGCGTTCGCCCTCGCGGTCTCTGAGGCCGGCGCCGATGAGACGCAAACACCCTCGCGGGCGAGCGAGCGGGAGGCGAGTGCGTAACCTTCCCGCGATGGAGGACGTGCGCTCGCTCACACCTCTGTGGCCGCTTCGTCAGCGGAGGCATGCCGTGATCGTCTGCCTCGACGATCCGAGCGACTACGAGACGGCGCGGCCCCAACTCGCTCGCTTGAACGCCGAGCTCGTCGTCGAGCGGACTCCCGGTCCTCTCTCACGAGCACTCGGTAGGCCCTCGATCACGGTCGCCGACCGCTTCGGCTCTGTGGGCCTCAGCAAGGCGACGGCATCGGTCGAGCAGATACGGCGGGAGCTCGAGGGCTTCGAGCTCGCCTGCCCCGAGTGCGGTCCGCAAGCCTGGGGCGATCCGGGCAGCTGACGGCCGCATGGAGCCGATGCAGGAGCGGAAGGCGGCAGACTTTCGTGCGCTCCACGAGGGAGAGGCGTTCATCATCCCGAACCCCTGGGACGCCGGTTCCGCGAGGGTCCTGGAGGCACTCGGATTCAAGGCGCTCGCGAGCACGAGCTCGGGCTTCGCGTTCACGCTGGGACGCCCGGACGGCGGTGCCACCCTCGAGGACGTGGTCGCGCACGTCCGCATGCTCGACCGAGCGACGCGCCTGCCCGTCTCGGTCGATCTGGAGAACGGCTACGGGCCCGACCCCGAAGCCGCCGCAACGGCCGTCGCACGCGCTGCCGAGGCCGGAGCCGTGGGCGGCTCGATCGAGGACTACGACCCGGAGGACGGGATCTACGGGATCGAGCACGCAGTCGAGCGAGTCGTCGCAGCTCGCGAGGCGGCCGACCGCCTGTCCTTCCCGTTCACGCTCACGGGCCGGGCGGAGAATCACATCCGCGGCAACCCGGACCTCGAGGACACCATCGCCCGCCTGCAGGCCTACGAGCGAGCCGGCGCCGATGTGCTCTACGCGCCGGGCCTCCGGAGCGGCGACGAGATCCGCGCTGTCTGCGACGCCATCTCCAAGCCTCTCAACGTGCTCGCCCGCCCCGGCCTGTCGATGCG
>DASQWP010000017.1:0-10529 GCA_035640195.1 Gaiellaceae bacterium
ATACCGTTGCGCTCACGAAGATGCGCATTGCGTGCAGAAAGGACGAGCTCGCCGAGAAGCTCCAACTCGTGGGCCGCGGAGTGTCGACTCGGACGACCGTCCAGATCCTCGCGGGCATCATGTTGCGAGCGGCCGGCGGCAGGCTCCACCTCTCCGCGACGGACATGGAGATCTCGCTTCGCGTCTCCTTCGAGGCGCAGGTGGAGGACGAGGGCGCCGTTGTGGTGCCGGGTCGCTTGCTGGTCGACATCGTGCGGCTGCTCCCCGCCGGCGACGTGACGCTCGAGCACGGGCCCGAGGAAGGTGTCGCCCGGCTGACGTGCGGGAGCGCCTCGTACACGCTCAACACGTACGGGCCGGAAGACTTCCCCCGGCTGCCGGAGGTCGATCCGGAGACGTCGTTCACGGTCGACCGGAAGGCATTTCTCGACACGATCGCGCGGGTGGGCCGCTCGGCGTCGCGAGACGAGTCCCGGCCGGTGCTCACGGGGGTGCTCGTGCGGTTCGAGGGGGGGAAGGTCGTCATGGCCGCGACGGACTCCTACCGTCTCAGCGTGAAGGAGACGGAGCTGGCCCAGGGCCCGCCCCAGGAGCTCGAGGCGATCGTTCCGGCCCGCGCCCTGGCGGAGCTCGCTCGGATCGGCCAGGCGACGGAGAGCGAGACGATCGAGGTGGGCGTGCAGGAGAACCAGGTCGTCTTCGGCATCGACGGCGTCTGGCTGACCGCACGCCGCATCGACGGACAGTTCCCCAACTACCGCCAGCTCCTGCCGGAGCAGTTCGAGGCGGAGGTCCACCTTCCGCGAGAGGAGCTCCTCGACGTCGTGCGGCGAACCGGGCTGCTCGCACAGCGCAAGTCGCCGCTGAGGCTCCGGTTCGAGGACGGAGAGCTGACGGTCTCGGCGCAGACACAGGACGTGGGCGAGGCGCGCGAGTCGCTGCCCGTCTCCTACGGCGGGGAGGCGCTGGAGATCGGATTCAACGCCGAGTTCCTCCGCGACGGCCTCGAATCGGTGACCGACGAGACGGTCCGGCTGAAGCTGATCAGCCCGTTGCGACCGGGCCTCCTGCACGGGGAGAGCGACGACTTCCTCTACCTGATCATGCCGATCAGGCTCGCCGGCTGATCGTCGGGCGCGTCTCCCTCCGCAGCTTTCGCTCGTACGCCGAGCTCGACCTCGCCCTGGCGCCGGGACTCGTGCTCGTCACGGGGCCGAACGGCGCCGGGAAGACGAACCTGCTCGAGGCCCTCCACGTCGGCAGCCAGGGATTCTCGCCGAGGACGCGGGCCGAGCCGCGGCTCGTGCGCTTCGGAGAGGCCGCAGCGCGGGTGCGGTTGACGGGGTCCGACGGCGGCGCACCGGTCGAGACGGAAGTGACGATCGTCCCCCGGGAGGCCAAGCGGGTGCTCGTGAACGGCGTGGCGGTGCCCAGCGCGGAAGCGCTACGGGCCCGTCTCGCGGCGCTCGTCTTCACGCCCGACCGTCTCGCGGTCGTGAAGGGCGGCCCGCTCGTACGCCGGACGTACTTCGACCGCATGCTGGGCCGGGTCTTTCCCGCCCAGGCGGCGCTGCCCTCCGACTACGGGCGCGCTCTCGCCCAGCGAAACGAGGCTCTTCGACGCGTGCGCGCCGGAGTCTCGTCGCCCGAAGCGGTCGAGCCGTGGACGAATCGGCTGGCGGAGCTGGGAAGCGAGCTCGACGGCAGCCGGGCGCGGCTCGTCGGCCTGCTCGTGCGGGGGTTTGCGGCGTGTACGGAGGAGCTGGGCCTCGAGGGCGGTTCGCTCGCGTACGAGGAGCGCGGGCTCCCGGTCGCGGAGCTGGTTGCGCGGCTCTCGCGTGACCTGGAGCGTGGCACGACGGGAGCGGGGCCGCATCTTCGCGACGTCGAGATCCGGGCCGCCGAGCGCGATCTCCGCAGCTTCGGCTCACAGGGTGAGCAGCGGATCGCCGTGCTCGCCCTTCTCCTGTCCGAGGCGGCGCTGCTGGCAGAGCGGCGAGGAAGCCCGCCGCTGCTCCTTCTGGACGACGTCTTCAGCGAGCTCGACAAGAAGCGCCGCTCGGCGCTCCTCAGCCGCCTGCCCGCAGGCGGTCAGACGTTGATAACAGCCACGACTGCTTCGGCCCTTCCGTCCGGACCGCAACCCGACCTTACCGTGGCGGTGCGACGGGAGGGTGACGAGAGCGTCGCCCGGGCGGCGAGCTGATGGAACCCCTGGGCGACGACGTTCGCCGCGAGCTGGCCCGCTTCGGGCCGCAGGCCGGTCTGGGCGAGGTGGTCGCCGCGTGGCCGGCGGCGGTTGGTCCCGGAATCGCCGCGAACGCCTGGCCCGCGCGCATCGCCCGTGACGGGACGCTGCACGTGGCGACGAACTCGAGCGCCTGGGCCTTCGAGCTCACCCAGCTCGAGGCGACGGTGCGGGCGAAGCTGGCCGAGCGGCTGGAGGGCGATGTTCCGCCCGCGCTCCGGTTCGCCCCGGGTCCCCTGCCGGAGCCCGGGGGCGAACCTGTGGAAGCTTCGAAACAGGTCGTGCCGAGACCTTCCCAGGCGGAGATCGCGGAGGGGGAGCGCATTGCCGGCGAGATCGCGGATTCCGCCCTGAGAGAGGTCGTTGCGAGGGCGGCCGCGGCCAGTCTGGCGGCCGCGGCGAGGCCTTCGTCCGACAGGCCCGTCTGGTAGACTGTGTTCCAGGAGAAATCCCCTCACGAGCAGGGATTTTTTTAATGGCCAAGACAGGTTACGACGCCAAGGACATCACCGTTCTCGAGGGTCTCGAGCCCGTGCGCAAGCGGCCGGGCATGTACATCGGATCGACGGGCGCGCGAGGCCTTCACCACCTCGTCTACGAGGTGGTCGACAACTCGGTCGACGAGGCCCTGGCGGGCCGGAACGAGCGCATCGAGGTGCGCCTCCATCCCGACAACTCGGTCACGGTGCGGGACTGGGGCTCGGGCATCCCCGTCGACGTGATGGAAGACCAGGGGCTGCCGGCTCTCACCGTCGTCCTGACGAAGCTCCACGCCGGTGGGAAGTTCGGGGGCGAGGGCTACAAGGTCTCCGGCGGCCTCCACGGGGTCGGCGTCTCCGTCGTGAACGCGCTCTCCGAGTGGCTGGTGGCCGAGGTGCACCGGGACGGAAAGGTCTACCGCCAGGAGTTCGCCCGCGGGGCGCCGACCACGGAGATGACGGTCAACGGGAAGGCGGAGAAAGGGCACACCGGGACGACGATCAGCTTCCTCCCCGATGCCGATGTCTTCGAGGACCTCGAGCTCTCGACCGAGACGCTCGTCCAGCGGCTCCGCGAGACGGCGTTCCTGACACGCGGGCTGCTCATCTGCCTCGTCGATGAGCGCGCCGGCGAGGAGCGCCACGAGTTCCACTACGAGGGCGGGATCCGCGACTTCGTCGCCTTCGTCAACGAGACGAAGGACGCCGTCCACAAGCGGGTCGTCTACTTCGAGGGCGAGAGCGACCAGGGCGCGATCGAGGTGGCGATGCAGTGGAACACCTCGTACGTCGAGTCCGTCTTCTCCTTCGCCAACAACATCAACACGCACGAGGGCGGCTCGCATCTCTCCGGCTTCAAGGCGGCCCTCACGGGCACCCTCAACCGGTACGCCCGCGACAAGGGGCTCCTGAAGGAGAAGGAGGACAACCTCGAGGGCGAGGACGTGCGCGAAGGGCTCGCCGCCGTCCTCTCCGTCAAGCTGCGCGACCCGCAGTTCGAGGGGCAGACGAAGACCAAGCTGGGCAACCCCGGGATGAAGAGCCTCGTCGAGCAGACCGTCAACCAGAAGCTCGCCGAGTTCCTCGAGGAGAACCCGACGGACGCCCGCCAGATCATCCAGAAGGCGGTGTCCGCCGCGCGGGCCCGACAGGCCGCTCGCAAGGCGCGCGACCTGACGCGGCGCAAGGGCGCTCTCGACGCCGGCTCGCTTCCGGGCAAGCTGGCGGACTGCCAGACGCGCAACCCCGAGGAAGCAGAGCTCTACCTGGTGGAGGGCAACTCCGCCGGAGGCTCGGCAGTCGACGCCCGCGACCGCAACTTCCAGGCGATTCTCCCGCTGCGCGGCAAGGTCATCAACTCGGAGAAGAACCGCATCAACAAGGTGCTCTCGAACGCCGAGATCCAGTCGATCATCACCGCGGTCGGCACGGGGATCGGCGACGAGTTCGACATCTCGAAGCTCCGCTACCACCGGATCATCGTCATGACCGACGCCGACGTCGACGGCTCGCACATCCGGACGCTCATCCTCACCTTCCTGTACCGGAACATGGAGGAGCTCGTCGAGGGAGGGCACGTCTACATCGCCGTGCCGCCGCTCTACCGGGTGCGGGTGGGGAACCAGGAGACGTACATCGAGAAGGAGTCGCTGTTCGAGGACCTGCTGGTCCGCGAGCGGATCAAGGACATGGAGGTGGCCGATCGAGGCGGCGAGGAGTACAAGCTCACGGAGGCTCGCTGGAGCCGCTTCACGAAGGCTCTGAACGAGTTCGACGGCTGGTCGGCGAAGCTGAACGCAGAGTTTCCGGCCGCCGCCGGCTTCGTCGTCAAGCACCGCTTCATCGAGCTTCCCTCGATCGGAGCGCCCGGCGATGCGCTCGAGGCTCTCCCCGAGCTTTCGAAGAACGGCTACGAGCTCGAGAGCGTCCCCCCGACCAAGGTGGACACCTTGCGGATCAAGGTTATCGAGCGCGCCACGAGCGCGGCCCACCACTTCGACGTCCCGCAGGGCCTCTTCGAGTCGACCTCCTTCGGGAGCCTCCAGCGCGCGTACGCCAAGGTCACCGACGTCGTCGGCCTCCCGCCCTTCCGGATCTCGTCCGGCAAGAAGCAACGGCGGGCCGAGACGTTCGAGGAGCTGCGGCGCGCGGCGATCGAGCTCGCCAAGGAGGGAATCCAGGTCAGCCGCTTCAAGGGTCTCGGCGAGATGAACCCCGAGGAGCTCTGGGACACGACGATGGACCCGGCCCGGCGGATGCTCGTCCGCGTGGAGGTGGAGGACGCCTCCAACGCCGACCGCATCTTCTCCATGCTGATGGGCGACCAGGTGGAGCCCCGCCGGGAGTTCATCGAGCAGAACGCAAAGGACGTGCGCTTCCTCGATGTCTAGCGTCGAGCCGCTCGGCCCGGGTCGCATCGAGACGCGCGAGCTCGAGCAGGAGATGCGGTCGAGCTTCCTCGACTACGCGATGAGCGTGATTGTGTCGCGCGCCCTCCCGGACGTGCGCGACGGGCTCAAGCCGGTTCACCGGCGCGTCCTCTTCGGCATGCACGAGGCCGGCATGCAGCCGAACCGGCCGTACAAGAAGTGCGCGCGGATCGTCGGCGACGTCATGGGCTCGTACCACCCCCACGGGGACACGGCCATCTACGACACGCTCGTCCGGATGGCGCAGCCCTTCTCGCTGCGCTACCCGCTGGTCGACGGCCAGGGCAACTTCGGCAACATCGACGACTATCCGGCAGCCGCGATGCGCTATACCGAATGCCGCCTGACGCGGCTCTCCACGGAGCTGCTCCGCGACATCGACGCGGACACCGTCGACTTCGGTCCCAACTACGACGAGTCCCGGCGCGAGCCGGACGTCCTGCCGGCCCGCTTCCCGAACCTGCTCGTGAACGGCGCCGCCGGGATCGCGGTGGGGATGGCGACGAACATCCCACCCCACAACCTGACCGAGGTCGTCGACGGGGTTGTGGCGATGATCGACGAGCCCGAGATCGACGTCGAGCGCCTCAGCCGCCACATCAAGGGTCCCGACTTTCCGACAAGCGGGATCGTGGTGGGCCGCAGCGGCATCAAGGACGCGTACCGCTCCGGCCGCGGCCGCATCGTCATGCGCGCTCGGGCGCACATCGAGGAGCTGCGGGGCGGACGAACCGCGGTCGTCGTCAACGAGCTTCCGTACGGCGTCAAGAAGGGCGGGGACGCGGGCGTCATCAGGAAGATCGCCGACCTCGTCAACGACAAGGTGCTGCCGGAGATCGCCGACATCCGCGACCTCTCAGACCGAACGGGCATGCGGATCGAGGTCCACCTCAAGCGCGAGGCCATCCCGCAGGTCGTCCTGAACAAGCTCTACAAGCACACTCCGCTCCAGACGACGTTCGGCTACAACGCGGTGGCGCTCGTCGACGGCGTACCGCGGACGCTCTCCCTCCTGGAGCTCGTCCGCCACTACCTCGACTTCCAGCGCGACGTCGTCACCCGCCGCTCGAAGTACGAGCTGCGCAAGGCGGAGGAGCGCGCGCACGTCCTCCAGGGCTACCTCGTCGCGCTGGAGAACCTCGACGCGATCATCGCCCTCATCCGGGGCTCGGCCGACCCGGACGAGGCTCGCGCCGGGCTGATGGAGCAGTTCAGCCTGACGGAGATCCAGGCGCAGGCCATCCTCGACCTCCGTCTCCAGCGCCTCACCGGCCTCGAGCGCAAGCGCATCGAGGACGAGTACGCCGATCTCCAGGAGCGCATCGCCGAGCTGCGCTCGATCCTCTCCGACGAGGCCAAGATCGACGGCGTCATCCGGGACGAGCTCCTCGAGATCAAGCAGATCTACGGTCGCGCAGACGAACGGCGAACCGAGATCGTCGCCGCCGAGGAGGAACTCGAGCTCGAGGACCTGATCGCCGAGGAGGACATGGTCGTCGCGATCACGCGCTCGGGCTACGTGAAGCGCTTGCCCGTCGACACGTACCGGGAGCAGCGTCGCGGCGGCATCGGCGTCATGGGCATGGAGCTCAAGGAGGACGACTACATCGAGCACTTGGTCGTCGCCTCCACGCACGACTACCTGCTCTTCTTCACGTCGGTCGGGAAGGTCTATCGCCTCAAGGTGCACGAGCTGCCGCTCGGCAGCCGTCAATCCAAGGGCCGAGCGCTCGTGAACCTCTTGCCGCTCGCGCAGACCGAGTCGGTCCGGACCCTGATCGCGACCCGGGACTTCAAGGAGGCCGAGTATCTCGTCCTGGCCACGAAGAAGGGCGTCGTGAAGAAGACCCGCTTCGCGGAGTACAACACGCCCCTCAGGGCGGACGGCATCATCGCGATCAAGCTCCGGGACGACGACGAGCTCGTCGCGGTGCTCCACTCGAACGGTGACGACGACCTTCTCATGGTCTCCCGCAAGGGGCAGGCGATCCGCTTCCACGAACGCGAGGCGCGGCCGATGGGACGCGCGACCGGAGGGGTCCGCGGGATGAGCTTGCGGGCCGGCGACGAGGTGATCGCGGCGAGCATCGCGCGGAACCAGGCCGATCTCCTCGTCGTGACCGAGAACGGGTTCGGCAAGCGCACCCGCATCGACCAGTACCCGGTCAAGGGCCGGGGCGGGCTCGGCGTCAAGACGGTGCAGCTCACGGAGGCCCGCGGCCAGCTCGCCGGTGCGCAGGTCGTCCGCGAGGGTCATCAGGTAATGCTGATCTCCACCGGAGGCACCGTGATCCGGACCCCGGCGGACGGGATCAAGCAGAGCGGCCGTGCCACCCAGGGAGTGATCGTCATGCGCCTGCGGGAGGGGGAGCGGGTCTCCACGCTCGTACCCGTCGTGGAGCAGGAGAGCGACACCGTGCTCGAGGCGGAGCCGCTGCCCGCCGAGGGCTAGAGCTTTCGGCCACTTTCAGGAGATTCGCGCACAAATAGCTTGGCGATCGTGGTAGCGTTGATCGCCCAAGAAGGCCGCGTCGAAAAGGGTGCGCGTATGAGTTCTGTTCGCCACGTCGATCTCCTCGACCCGATCGACATGTCCGAGCACATCGGCAAGATCGAGCTGTATCTGGGGCAGGTGTGCCAGGTCGCCGGCATCTCCAAGATGCAGCTCGACTACTGGACGAACAAGGCGCAGATCCCGACCAAGGGCCGCAAGCAGCGCATCTACGACATGGATGCGGTCGAGACGGTCATGCTCATCAAGCAGGGAAAGGACAAGGGGCTCAACCTCTCGGCGGCGATCGAGGCAGCCCGGCGCTTCAAGGCCGAGCGCGGGCTCGGCTGACCTCAGGCCTCGCGGAGGACGCCGGCGGCCGACTCGGGGGCGAGCGTGTTCACGTAGTACCCGGAGCCGAGCTCGAGCCCGGCCAGGACGGTGAAGCGGGGCATCACCTCCAGATGCCAGTGGACGCCGGCGTGCAGCCAGACGTTCACCGCCGCGTCCGGCTCCGCGGCTCGGAGGCGGCGGATCCCGTCGGCGAGGAGGGTCAGCGCGCCGGCCAGCGCTTCGCTCTCCCACGGGTCCGCCTCGCATGTCGTAGGCGCAACCATCATCTCGTAGGGCTGCCGGCCGGCGAAGGGACAGAGGAGGACGAGCCCGTCGCGCTCGTCGACGACGCGAACCCGGTGGGCAAGCTCTTCGGCGAGCAGCCGGCAGAGCAGGCATCCTTCCGCGTTCTCATGGGCCATCCGCTCCTGGGCGACCAGGGGCGGCTCGCTCTCGAGCCAGACGAGCTGCGAGTGGCCGTGGGCCAGGCTGGCGCCGGCGGCCCGCCCCTCGTTGACGATTGCCTGCACATGGGCGAAGCCTCCCTCGCGGGCCGCGGCCGCCCGCGCCTGCCAGGCCCGGGCCACATGCTCGAGCTCTCGGCCGGTGAGATCGGCGAGCGAGCGCACGTGCCGCGGCGAGTGGACGACGACCTCCTGGCGGCCGACGGCCGCGCGCCGGGCGAAGAGACCCTCGGGGCGGTCGCCGTCGCGAGACCAGGGGCCGAAGGCGGGAAACTTGTTCGGCACCACGCGCACCCACCAGCCGGGCGTGTCTGCTGCGCGGCCGGGCCTCCCGAGTGCGAACGTCTCGGGCGGGGTGGCCGCCTCGCGACCCTCGCAGAAAGGGCAGCCGGCCGCGTTGTCTCGCTCCCGCTCCTCGTGCGGCCGGGGCGCTCCGGGTCGCCGTGCCCGGGCGGGAGCCACCACGACCCAGCGGCCCGAAAGCGGGTCGTGCCGAAGCTCGGGAGGAGACCCCTCGAGCTCGCTCAGCTGGCCTCTCCGCCGCCGCGGGCGTTGATGAGCGGCCCGAGGAGCTCGATCGGCAGCGGAAGGATGAGCGTCGTCGCGCGCTCCGAGCTCATCTCGAGCATCGTCTGGAGGAAGCGAAGCTGGAGTGCCATCGGATTGACGGCGAGCACCTGCGCCGCGTCCTTGAGCCGCTCCGACGCCTGGAACTCGCCCTCCGCGGCGATCACCTTCGCTCGCCGCTCGCGCTCGGCCTCGGCCTGCCGTGCCATCGCCCGTTGCATCCCGCTCGGGATCTCGACGTCCTTCACCTCGACGATCGAGACCTTGATTCCCCAGGGAGACGTCGCCTCGTCGATGATCTGCTGCAGGATGGCGTTGATCTTGTCCCGCTCGGAGAGGAGCTCGTCGAGGACGTGCTGACCCAGCACGCTCCGCAGGGTCGTCTGCGAGATCTGCGAGGTGGCGACCATGAAATTCTCGACCTGCACGATCGCGGCCTCCGGCTCGATGATGCGGAAGTAGGCAACCGCGTTGACCCGCACGGGGACGTTGTCCTTGGTGATCACCTCCTGCGGGGGGACGTTGAGCGTCACCGTACGGAGGTCGACGCGAACCATCTTGTCGATGATCGGGATGAGGAGGAACAGGCCCGGGCCCTTCGGGGGCGAGTGAAGCCGCCCCAGGCGGAAGATGACGCCACGTTCGTACTCGCGCGCCACCCGAACGGCCGCCGCAAGGAGCAACACGATCAGGATGACGACGGCGGCGATGGCGATGAGGGCGGCGTTCACCTGTCTCCTTTCCGAGTTGGCGGAGCCATCTTAGGCGACCCTCGTGTGTCGAGCCTGCTACGCCGGGACGGTCGCGAGCTCGTCCACCGGCCGAACTGCGAGCACGAGCCCGTCCTCGATCGCCTCGACGCGAATCGTCGTGCCGGCGGGAATGGGATCGCCGTGGACGTGCGCTCGCCAGATCTCGCCGTGGACGAAGACGAGGCCGCTCGGCTGGAGCGCCGCGCGGACGACTCCGAGCTCGCCGACCAGCTCCTCGCGGCCCGTCTGCGCGGGACGCCGGCGCGCTTGCACGATCTTGGCGACGACGAGCAGCGTGATCAGCGCCATCGCGCCGCCGACGGCGAGCGCCACGGAGAGGGAGACCTGGTAGTCGGGCCCCGCGGGGTCGAAGAGCATGAGCGCGCCAACGACGAAGCTGGCCGCGCCCGCGAGCGCGAGCGCGCCGTGGCTCGCCACGAACGCCTCGGCGACGAAGAACGCGGCGGCCAGCAGGAGGAGGAGCAGGCCCGCCCAGCTGACGGGCAGCACCTGGAGCCCGAAGAGGCCGACGATGAGCGAGATGGCCCCGACCGTCCCGGGAAAGATGAGCCCCGGGTTGAAGATCTCGACCGTGATCCCGAGCACGCCGAGGGACATGAGGAGAACGATGATGTTCGGATCGACGATCGTGTCGAGGATCCGCTTCCAGAACGACATCTCGACACGCTCGACGCGTGCGCCGGCGGTCTCGAGCGTGATCCCCTTCGACGCGATGCGTCGCACGTCGACGTCGGTCAAGAGCGCC